>NZ_CP110138.1 GCF_025979705.1 Hymenobacter sp. YIM 151858-1 | reverse complement strand
ATACTGGCCCGACACCTGCTCGGTTGCAGGTGAACCAAAGCGGGTGCCGCATGCCCTTTCAGGCAACAGCGTGCTGCCGACGGCTCGTAACAGGGATTCCCCGTTTGGCAGCTCTGAATTTAATTGCTTTCATTCGAAGCGTAATGACCTTCGCTGCCTTGTTTCCGGGCTCTATGAGCCCATGATTATAGCGCGGCAGCGCGCTTAAAACTGCGTTTGCGCGCTATTATGACGCTTTTCTCAAAAAAAACCCGGGTGTAGTGAGCCCTTTGTGAGCCCTTTATTTTTCGAGGAGTGTTCCCCTAAACAGCTGTAGCCGGTGCGTCTTCGCAATTGCCTGCTGCTGCTTTTCCGGAACGCCGGCTTCGGCAGCAAATTTGGGCCAGTTCGCAACGGCCTCAACCACTTGCTGGATTATCTCCCGGGGCTTTTTCACCAGTACATTCTTGGCTAGCTGCAGGAAATCATCCTCCGTAAAGTCATCTACTTTGCCGGCTATTGACATTTGGTGTTGGCTGGACCATTCCCCCGTGGGGTTGTAGGAGTGCGTCACATCGTACGCCGGTGACAAACTCCACTTCCCCTCGGGGTTCATCAGGAAGGAAATGTTTTTGGTATGGTCGTCTTGATTGCGGGCCACCACATTGAATACCATGCGCCGGTAGAGCTCCTCCACGGCCGGGTGCGGCAGCCGTAGCTTCAGGATGACCTGAAATGCCTGCTCGTAGGTGTACGCTCCGGGCTGGTTGTAATCAAAGTGAGCCAGTCCGCAAAGCGTCTGCATGTGCAGGCGCTTGCTGCCATCCACCCGGTCGAAGCGCCGCGTCATAAAGTGCGCCCGGCCGTTTTCTTCCAGCAACCGACACGGAGTCATGTGCAGGCCCGCCTGTTGCGCCATCAGGTAGTAGGCGTACTCAATGCGCCCGTAGCCGGCCGGGTCACCCAGGCTGGCGTTCGTTACCCCGTCGAGCTTGAGCAACCAGTGCTCAAAGCCGTCCGGAGCATCCACTTGCCCGGAGCGGACTTCCTGGGTGCCGGCGTTGTAGGCAATCACGGCCTTGGCCCGGGCACCGCCGGCGGAAGTGCCCACGCTGATGATTTCGGCCAGCCCCTCGGCGGCGTTGGTGGCCAACGATGTGTGCAGCCCCTCCCGGTTCGTTAGTACCTGACGGGCAAACTTAACGAGCTCGCCTACTTCCAGTGACATTCCCTTTTCCAGCGCCGGCTGCAAAGCCGGTTCATACACCAGGGCGCCCATCCCCCGGTGGCCGAGGTAGCACAAATGCTCAACCGGAGTAAAGGAAGCGGCGTCTCGTCCTTTGGACGCCAGCCAAGCATCAATCAACTGGCGCCCGTACCGGTCAGGTAGGCTGTCGGCGAGCAAACCTGGCAGGCCCTGATAGGTATCCCGGTTCAGGGTTGGGAAGATAAAAATCCCCTTCTGGCGCCGTTGCGGAAGGGGCATCGTCAACGGGGCCAGCTCCACTCCCGTGCGGGCAAAGGCGGGCTCGTATTCGAAGACGCCAACGCGACGTCGGGCGTCCCAGAGCACCGCGCCGACTCGCTGGCCCCAAATGGAAACAGTGGCAGTTATATCAGGGGTCATAAACCGGATGCTGAAGTGTCTTCCCCTCGGCGGCTGGCCCGTTGCCGCTGTTGGCGCGCCAGCCGTGCCGCCTGCAAAGGGCTGATGGTGGCGGACTCTTCCAGCACCTCCAGCACATCAAGCCGCCCCAATGCCCGCAACAGCTGCACCAGGGTCAGGGTAGACGCCGGGCGTCCATTCTCAACCTGGCTAATAGTCAACCGGCTCAGACCGGTTTGGACAGCCAGTTCCTGCTGGGAGATGTCCTGATTCAGACGAATCTGCTGCAGGTTCCGACCAATTTCCTTAACGGCGGCCAAGTCTGATAGCGCGTACCAATCCATAATGATGCTTTTGCATGTCATTAACTGCCGTTCACGGCCTTAATGTCACGTAAAGATAGCATTAACAAACGAACCGGTCAACAAATCTGCCAAAAGATTAATGACACCTATGCATTACATTAAGTAGGTTTTAGTGCCATAATGATACGCATAATATGCATTAAACTACACTAAATTGCTTTGACTTGCATACCAATAGAGGTGACGTGTCAGTTACCGATGTGTACTAAACTACTTCCTTGCCCCACTTACCTGACCACCTCAAGGCCCAGCAGCTTCCGCGCCCAGTCGACCAAACCACGAATGCGGGAGTTGAGATAGCACTCGCGGCAGTAGCGGAAGGACCATAGGCAGTCCACCGTATCGGTGAACAGGTGAAACAGCACGCCCACGGCGATGACGTTCATGGGCGGTGGCAGCAACAGCAGCAGCACATACACCGGGATGGCATAAAACGAGTGCAGCGGGTGGAAGCCTATGCTGCAGCGCAAGGGGTCAAAGACGGGAGTGGCTAACAAGTGGTCCAGGTCAATGAGCATCGTGGCCAGCATAATCAGGTAGGCAGTTTGCCACATCGCAGGAAAGAACACCAACGCCAGCACGACCGGAAACACGAAGTGCAAGCTATAATGCACCAGCGTTTTGGCGCTTACTAGTTTGGGTAAAGGCTTGCCAAGCTCGCGCGGCGTCGCTGCACGGGCTGAGTTCTTCGCCGTATCGGCCGTCGTTGTGGTTGGATAACTTCTATTCGATTGGGGTGCCTGTCCCTTTTTCTCCAAGGGCCTCTCGTTCAGCGAGTACACCGCCCGGGGGCGCGCTCCCCTCTTCGCCGGCCGCGGCGGGGCAGTAGAACGTTCAGGGGCGGCGGCCAGCGTCGTGTCCAGGCGCGTCACCGGGCGCTGCGTAAAGGAATAAGCGGCCGGGGCAAACCGGGGAGTTACAGCCGTGGAGCGGCAACCGCCGAGTAGCAGCACCAGACCGGCGGCGATGTTTCGGAGGCGATGCAGAACAGAGCAGGCAAGCATGGAAGCTCGTAACAGCGGAGCGAAAAAAAGGCAGCCCGAACAGAGCTGCCTTTGCCAGAACGTACCGGTGCTTAGCGGTTGCGCGTCAACCAATTCTGCAGCGCCGCAATTTCCTGACGCTGGTCGGCAATGATGGCTTGGGCCATGCTACGGGTGGTGGCGTGGCGCCCGTGCTGCAGCAGGGCCTCGGAGTTGTCGATGGCGGCCTGGTGGTGGTCCACCATGAGTTGGGCGAAATCGTAATCCGGCCGGCCCGTCAACGTGCGGGCGTCGCTGGCAGCCATCATGCGGTCCATGTTGGTTTTCTGCAGCTGGTTGAACTGCGGCACCAGCGGCGTTTGCGGTTGGTGGCTACCCAGAAAGGCGTTGAACTGGCCAATTTCAGCCTGCTGCTTGGTGATGATGTCCTGGGCCGTGGTCTTCATCTCCTGGTTAGTGCCCGTGCGCAGTTCTTCTTGGGCCATTTTGATGGCGGCATCGTGGTGCAGCACCATTTGGGCAGCAAAGTCGTGGTCGGGGTCTTGGGTTTTGGCCTGCGCGTCCATTTGAGCCATCATGTCCATCATGATTTTCATGTAAGGACTATCGTGTTTCGTGTGCTGGTCGTGGTCCTTCTTGCAGGATGTTACCAGCACCCCTATCAGAAGCAGGGAAAGCAGGGGCAGGCGAAAAAAGCGGCGGGAGAGCATGCGCATTAAATTAGTGGTGAATAAGCGTGACAACGGTCGGCTTGGCGAGGTTGTTTTTACACAACAGAGCCTTTCGCTTGCATAATTTCTGGCTTATACCAACGAATCCAGGCTACGGCGGGCTGAACTCGCCGGCCCCAGCTTCTGAAATTCACTCGGGGTAAGGCCGGTGATTTGCCGGAATTGCCGCGTTAGGTGGGCCGGGCTGCTGTAACCCAGTTGCCGGCTGACCTCGGCAATGCTCAGTTCGCCGTAACCGATAAGCTCTTTGGCGCGCTCGACCTTCTGGCGGATGATAAACTTCTCAATGGTCAGCCCTTCCTCGGCGGAAAACAAGTGGGAGAGGTAATGGTAGTCGCGGCCCAGATGTTCCACCAAGTAGTCAGAGTAGTTGAGCAGGCGCGGGCCGGGGGGCGGGTAGTGAATCAGGGTCACCAGCACCGTTTTAATTTGTTCCACCAGCTGGGCCCGGGGGTCCTCCAGCAACGCAAAGCCGGCATCGCGCAGGCAGGCCCGGATGGGCTCCCATTCCAGCTCGGCGCCGTCGGGAGCCGTTACGTCGGCCTCGCCCAGCACCACGCGGTGCACCTGCAGGCCCAGGGCCGTCAGGTCCTCCTGCACCACCCGGATGCACTGGGGGCACACCATATTTTTAATGAGCAGGCGCTGGACCCCGGGCGGGGGCAGCATGTGGCCGGCAGGAAGGGCGTGGTTCATAGCACGGGCTTACTTAACGACCAGGCTGCCCCGCAGCATGCCCATGCCGCAAGTGAACGTAAACGTGCCGGCCTGCTGGGGCAGCAGCTCTACCAAAGTGGTTTTGTAGGCCGGCAGGTCGCGGCGGATGCTGAAGTCGGGCAGCAGCAGCTCCTCGGAGCAGGAGTTTTCCTCGTCGCGGTAAAAGCTCAGCTGCACGGGTTTGCCACGCTCCACCTCGATGACGTCGGGCGAGTGGCCGCCCTTGACGGTGATGTCCACCTGCTGCACCCCGCCCGAGCTTGACACGGCGCTGGCCGTTTGGCGGGCCGAGAAGAAAAAGTACCAGATGACAAACCCGGCCAGCGCCAGCCCGGACAGGGTCACGATGATTTCGGCAGTATCCATAACCTTAGGATTTAACGGGGGTGAAGCCGCGCAGCCGCAGCGAGTTGGTGAGCACCGAAACCGAGCTCAGGGCCATGGCCGCGGCCGCCAGCATGGGCGAGAGCAGCCAGCCAAAGACCGGGTAGAGCAGGCCCGCCGCCACCGGGATGCCCAGGGTGTTGTAGATGAAGGCAAAAAACAGGTTCTGCTTGATGGTGCGGATGGTCTGGCGCGAGAGGTCGATGGCCGTGACCACGCCCTGCAAATCGGAGCGCATGAGGGTGATGCCGGCGGCTTCCATGGCCACGTCGGTGCCGCCGCCCATGGCCAAACCGATGTCGGCCTGGGCCAGGGCGGGCGCGTCGTTGATGCCGTCGCCCACCATGGCCACCGTGCGGCCCTCGGCCTGCAGCTCCTTGACTTTGCCAGCCTTGTCCTGGGGCAGCACCTCGGCGAAATAGCGCTTGATGCCCACCTGCGCGGCCACCTGCGCGGCGGTCTGGGGGTTGTCGCCGGTCATCATCACCACTTCGATGCCCAGCGCCTGCAGCCCTTGAATGGCGGCCCGGGAGGTGTCGCGCACGGTGTCGGCCACGCCGATTACCCCCGCGGCTTGGCCGGCCACGGCCACGTAGAGCACCGTCTTGGCCTGGGCCAGCAGCGCCTCGGCCTGCCGGCGCACGGCCGGGGGCAAGGAAATACCGGCTTCTTCGAGCAGGCGCAAATTGCCGATGAGCACGGGCTGGCCGTTGACCGTGGCCTGGGCGCCCTTGCCCTCCACCGCCCGGAACCCGCTGGCCGCGACCAGCGGCGTGTGCCGGGCATCGGCGAAGCGCACCACCGCTTCCGCCAAGGGGTGTTCGCTCTGCCGCTCCACGGCGGCCACTGCTTGCAACAGCTGGCTTGCATCCTGCCCGTCGGCCGGACTAAAGTCGGTCACGGCCGGCTCACCCCGGGTAATGGTACCGGTTTTGTCGAGCAGCACGGTGTTGACTTGGTAAGCTTTTTCCAGCGCCTCGGCGTTGCGGATGAGCACGCCGTGCTCGGCGCCCTTGCCGGTGCTGACCATGATGGCCGTGGGCGTGGCCAGACCCAGCGCGCAGGGGCAAGCAATGATGAGCACGGCCACGAAGTTGACCAGCGCCAGCGGCAGGCGCGCTTCTACCGGCGCCAGGTCGAACCACAGCACGAAGGTGAGGATAGCAATAACAACCACCGTGGGCACGAAGATGGCGCTAACCTTGTCGGCCAGCCGCTGGATGGGTGCCCGGCTGCCCTGCGCATCTTCCACCAGCTTCACGATTTGCGACAGCATAGTGTCGGCGCCCACTTTGGTCACGCGGAAGCGGAAGGAACCGGTCTTGTTGAGCGTCGCCCCGAACACGGGGTCGCCTTCCTTCTTCTCCACCGGCAGGCTTTCGCCCGTGAGCATGGCCTCGTCCACGGCCGAGTGACCGGCTTCGATGATGCCGTCGGTGGCGACTTTTTCGCCGGGGCGCACCACAATAATATCGTTCAGCTGGACCTGCTCAATGGGCACGTCCACTTCCTGGCCCCCGGGGCGCACCACGCGGGCGGTTTTAGCTTGCAAACCCATCAAGGCCTTGATGGCGGCCGAGGTCTGGGTTTTGGCGCGCAACTCCAGCACCTTGCCCAGCAGAATCAGGGCAATGATGGTGGCCGTGGTATCGTAGTACACCTCAGGCATGATGCCGCGGCGCATAAACCAGCCCGGCACCACGGTCGCCGCGAGGCTATACAGAAAGGCTGCGCCGGTGCCCACGGCAATGAGCGTGTCCATGTTGGCGGCCCGGTGTTTGAAGCCGTTCCAAGCCGACGTGTAGAATTCGCGGCCGCTGTAGAGCAGCACCGGCAGGGTCAGCAGCAGCAGGCCGTAGTTGAGCCATTGCATGTTGACGCGTGCCATCAGCGCGGGCCAGAGCATCAGCATGCTCAGCGGCATGATGACGATGGCCAAGGCCGTGGCTACCCAAAAGCGGCGCTTGAGCTTTTGGTAGGCCAGGGCCTTCTGCTGGTCGATTTCGGCCTGCCGGTCGGCCGCACTCGTGTCGGGGGCGCGCTCGGTCACGCCGTAGCCGGCCATGACCACGGCTTGCTTGAGGGTAGCGGGCGTGGCCTGAGCGGGCAAGTAATCCACGGTGGCTTTTTCCGTGGCAAAGTTGACCACGGCGCGTTGCACGCCGGGGGTGCGGGTCAGGGACTTTTCGACAAAGGCCGCGCACGAGGCGCAAGTCATGCCTTCGATGTCGAGGGTCTCGGTTCTGGTCGTTGGTTCCATAGGTAACAGCTCAGTAGCGGATTTGCGCGCTTGGCAGGCCAGTGGCCCAAAGGTGAAATCACGCTACAAAGGAACGGGGGCAGTTGCCGGAAGTTGGTACTAAATCCGGCTGCGAACTTGCATAATTTGACGCCCTGACCGGGTGGTAATTGCGTGGGGAAGTAAGGTTGTTAAAAGCCAAACAACAGGCAGCGTTTACATAATCGCGGCGCAGGCTTGCATAATTTTGCACTTAGTTGTGGTACCCGCAGGAAACGAAAAGCTGCAAAAACGGGCCGCAAAGCTTATTCAGCCCAAATTGCGACGCCCCGCTCCAGGCCTGATGCAGACCCGCGGCAACTCTTCGCCCGCAATTACAGTAAAGGAGCAGTCCTGCACTTTTTGCGCAGAATAGTAGTTTTGCAGTTGCTTAGCACCTGTCATGTTTCGTAGCCTGTTCCCCTTCCGCCGTTTGCTGGCGACGAGCTTTCTGCTCGTCTTCGTCAACGTGTTCGTGGGCCAGTGCTATTGCGCTACCCTCACTTCAACGGGGACGGCCCCGGTAGCCAAGCCTCAAGTCGTGGAGAAACCCACGCATCCGGGTTGTCACGGCCACGGCCAGGCGACGGCCCAAACGAAGCCCGTGAAAGCCCAGCCGGAACACGGCCGGCACGACTCCAAACCCGCGGGCAAAGAGGATTGCTGCAAAGACAACTCGGCTGCCATTCTCAAGTCCTTGACGACGCCCGGGGAAAAGCAGTTGCTGGTAACTTCCCCCGCGTTGCTGCCGGCCAGCAACGACTTCTTTTTCCGGCCGGCTGCGGGCCAATGGGACCGCACGAACGCGGTGGTACTGGTGCTTCGTGAGCACCTGCCGCCCAAAATACCCGACATCCGCATTTTCATTCAGTCCCTGACGGTCTGATTGGTTGATTAGCCGAAGGCCCGCCCCGGCATAGCGCTGCTATGCTCGGGGCGGGCCTTTGCTGTGGCGTGTTCGCCCGGCGCCCTGGCGCCCCCATCCCATCTCTTCCTGGATTACCCGCCCCAACAATGAAGCGTTGTTGCCAGGAGGCGGGCGGACCCGCCCCCCGGGGCCCGGTTCGCCGCCGGCTTTCCTACCTGCTCTATGCCGCGGTAATCGCCGTGCTGGGCTTCGTGCTCTGGCAGCAGTGGCAGACTTAATTCCCCGGCAAAGTTCTCGGGCCGCAACAGGCAGCGGCCTCATGTCTAACCCCCACACCTCTGTTATGTACCGCTTACCGCTTTCCCTGCTGGCCCTGGCCGGCACCCTGGCTGTTGCCGGCTGCTCGTCCAACCCCGAGTCCAGCAACGCCACCGACACCGTCACCACGCCCACCAACGGCCCGGCCGAAGGCACCGCCGAGCACAGCGGCGGCCACACCTACGCCTGCCCCATGCACCCCGAAGTGACCAGCACCAAAGAAGGGGAGAAGTGCCCCAAATGCGGCATGAACCTGGAGCACAACGACAAGGTGGCCAATGGCAAGACCTACGACATGAAGCTCGTGCCCACGCCCACGGAAGTGACGGCCGGGCAGCCCACCACGCTGGCTTTTACCCCCGTGGAAATGGGCAATGCCTCGGCTCCCGTGCCGCTGGACGTGGTGCACGAAAAGAAGATTCACCTCATCATCGTCAGCAAAGACCTGGGCCAGTTCTACCACGAACACCCCGAGTACACCGCGGCCGGCGACTACAAGGTGCAGTACACCTTCCCCAAAGGCGGCGACTACGTGCTGTTTCAGGACTACACGCCCACCGGCTCGGGGCACCAGCTGGGCCGCCAGCCCCTCACGGTGAAGGGCCCGGCCTACGCGCCGGTGAGGTTTAAGAACGACGACATGCAGTGGGCCGGCGACGGCTACCAAGCCACGCTCTCCTTTGACAAGGAGTTGAAAGTAGGCCAGCTGCTGGGCATGAAAATCAACATCACCAAGGGCGGCCAGCCCGTGACAGACCTGGAAAACTACCTGGGCGCCCTGGGCCACGTGGTGGTCATCAGCGAAGACACCGAGCAGTACCTGCACGTGCACCCCAACGACCAGGCCGACAAAGGCCCGGCCATCGGCTTCAACACCAACTTCGAAAAGCCCGGCCTATACCGCGTCTTCCTGCAGTTCAACCACGCGGGGAAGATTCACACCGGTGACTTCACCATCAACGTGAAGGCGTAGCTCCGGCACCGTTTTGTACACCCACTAATCCCAACCAAACCCATGAAAACCTCCGCTTTTATCCTCGCCGCCCTTTGCACTGGCTCGCTGCTCGTCGCCGGCTGCAACACCGACCAATCCGCTGACTCAACGGCTACCACTACTACTGCACCGGAAAGCGCGGCCTCCGGCGACATGGCCGGCGAGGACCACGCGGCCATGGGCCACGCCCCGGCCGAGGCAGCCGGCAGCTCGCCGCAGCTGGCCGCCATGAATGCGATGATGCAGAAGATGCACGCCATGCCGATGAAGGGCAACACCGACCACGACTTTGCCCACCACATGCTCGAGCACCACAAAGGCGCGGTGGTGATGGCCGACCTGCAGCTGCGCGACGGCAAAGACGCAACGATGCGCCAGCTGGCGGAGAAAATCAAAGCCGACCAGCAGCGGGAAATCGCCGCGCTGGAAGCCGCGGCCACCCGCCTCGACAACGCCCCGACCAACTACCAGCCAAACGACCCCAACGACCCCTTCTCCAGCAAAATGAAGGCCTCGATGGACGGCATGATGAAAAACATGCCCCGGCCGGTGGCCGACCCCGACATGAACTTCAACATGCTCATGACGGTGCACCACCAGAGCGCGGTGGACATGGCCAAGGCCGAGCTGGCCCACGGCAAGGACACCAAGCTCAAGGAAATGGCGCAGCAAATGATTGACGCCCAGGAAAAGGAAATCCAGCAGCTCAAAGACTGGCACAACCAGAACGCCGACAAAATGTGACCTCCGGGCCCGGCCCGCTTTTCTCTCCACGATTGACTTTTCTTCCCATGAAAATCCTGCAAGTTCTCGCCGCTGCTTTGTTGTTGGCCGCGCCGCTCACCGTTGCCGCCCAGCACAGCCACAAGCCCGGCACCGCCGCCCACGGCCACAAGGCCGCCGGCGAAACCCACGCCCACAAATCCCCCCACGGCGGCACCGTGCGCACGGCCGGCAAGTACCACATCGAGCTGGTGCAGCAGGCGGGCCAGGTGCACGTGTACCTGCTCGACGCCAAGGAAAACGCCCTGCCCCTGGAGCGCACCACCGGCACGGCCATGCTGCTGAGCACAACGGGCCAAACCGCCAGCGTGAAGCTCACCCCGGCCGGGGACCACTTGGTGGCCGCCGTACCCGCCGGCACCACCCTGCGCACGGCCATTGTCAGCCTGAAGGCCAACGGCAGCTCGCTCAGCGCCCGCTTTGAAAAGCTGGACGCGGCAGCGAAAGCCGGCAAAGCCCTATCGGCCGCGTACGCCTGCCCCATGAACTGCGAAGGCTCGGCCAGCACCCAGCCCGGCAGCTGCCCCAAGTGCGGCATGGCCCTGGTGAAAAAGTCGTAGGCGGAGTCCGGAAGCCGGACGCCCGGCTTCCCTCCGTCCCGGACCGCTCGCTGCTACCGCAGCGGGCGGCCCCCAGGCTGGTTTTAACCCGAACGTATGAAGTCATTAACAAGTAAAGTCGGATGGCGGTGGCTGCTGGCCACGGGGCTAGGCGTGCTCGGGTCCGGGCTGGCCGAGCTGCAGGCCCAAACAATTATCAGCCTCGATAGCGCTGAGGCCCAGACGCTGCGCCGCCACCCGCGGCTGCGCCAGTCCGAGCGGGAAATCGAGGAGCAGCGGGCGCTCAAGCGCGGCTCGTTCGCGCCGGCCAACCCCGACTTTCTGTTGGCGGCCCCCACGGGTGAGATGTGGGCCCCGGGCGTGGTGCAAACCATCGACCTGCCCAACGTGTACCGCCGGCAGCGCCAAGTGGCGGAAGCCGGCATTACCCTGGCCGAACGCAACCGCGAGGTGAGCCGGGCCAGCGTGCTGCGCGACACCCGCCTGGCCTACCTCACCTTGCAGTTTGCCGAGGCCCAGGTGCGGCAGCTCACCTACCAAGACAGCTTGTTCCAGGCGCTGCGCCTGGCCACCGAGCGCCTCTTTACCGCCGGCGAAGTGACCTCCCTGCAGCGCATCAGCACCGACGCCGAAGCCCGGCAGGTGACCGTTCTGCTGCAGCAGGCCCAAGCTGACCGCCAAGCCGCCCAGCGCCGCCTGGGCTTGCTGCTGGGCCGGCCCTCCGAGCCGCTGACCACCAGCACCGACCTGAGCCGGACCGGCGCGGAACTGGCCCAAACGGGCACGGCCCTGCTCAGCGGCCTGCCCGCCGAAGACAGCACCGCCCTGGTGCGCAGCCCCACCCTGGCAGCGGCTACCCAGAACGTGGCCCTGAGCCAGTCGGGCATCAGCCTGGTGCGGGCCCGCCGCACGCCGGCCCTGACGGTGGGCTACCAGAACCAAGCCTTTGAGAACTCCCAGCTCAAGTACCGCTTTCAATTTGGCGTGTCGGTGCCCATCTGGTTCTGGACCTACCGCTCGCAGCTGCAGGCGGCCACGGCCCGTTCTCAGGCCGCCAGCTACCAGCTGCAAACCCAACGCCTGGAACTCAGCACCCAGTACCAGCAAGCCCTGGCCGACACGCGCAAGTTCGCCGCTTCGCTGGGCTACTACGAGCAAACGGGCCTGCCGCAGTCGCGGGCCATCATCAGCCAGTCGCAACGCCTGTTTCGGGCCGGGGAAGCCAGCTACCTGCAGCTTATCCTGAGCTTAAACCAGGCCTTTGCCATCCAGAATACTTACCTGACTACCATCCGCGACTACCGTCAGGCCCTCATCGAACTTACCTACCTGCGGGGGGAATAACATGAAACAGCTACTCATTCTGCTCCTGGGCCTGCTCCTGACCGGAGCCGCCTACGCCCACGGCGGCGAGGACCACGGCGACGGGGCCAAGGCCGCCGCGCCGGCCGGCGCGACTTCGTTTTCCGTGGCGGCCCTGTCCGAACAGTTCGAAGTGCTTTTGCGCTACGAGCCCCTGGAAGGCGGCCAGCCCGCCGACCTGCGCCTGTTCCTTTCCGACTACGCCACCAACGTCCCCATCAAAGGCGCCAAGCTGACCCTGACCAACCCGGAAGACGCCCAGCTGAAGTGGGCGGTGACGGAACAGGAGCCCGGCGTGTACCTGGTCGAGGGGGAGTTTCCGGCCAACAAAGCCTACAGTTTCGCCCTGAACGTGGTAGCCGGCGAGCGGGCCGACCTGATGCTGCTCGACGGCATCAAAGTCGGCGAAAAGCTGCCCGCAACCACGTCTCCCGCCGCGGCCGCACCCGGCCTCTTTTCCTCCTGGAAAACCATCCTGGCCCTGGTGGGCGCCTTTGTGCTCGGCATCGGGCTGACGGCCCTGCTGCTGCGGCGCCGGCAACAGCCTCCGGTGCCACCGGCGCCGGAACCCGCCCTTTCGGCCCGCCGGCATTCCCCCCTTGCTTAAGCCCCTTACCAAGATGAAAACCAAGCATAAGCTACTTGCCGCCACGGCGGCCGCCAGCCTCGTGCTCACGGTGCTGCTGCCCCCGCCGGCGTCCGTACGAGCCCACGACGGCGAAGACCACGGCGGCGCAGCCAAGGCCAGCACCGGCGTGGCACTGACCGACGAGGTGCTGCTGCCCAAGGAAAGTCAGTTCCTGTTTCAGGTGCGCACCAACCTGGCCGCTTTCTCCACCACCTACAGCCGGGCCACGCTCTACGGCACGGTGTCGGCCGCGGCCGGGGGCGAAGGCCGGATTGTGGTGCCCCAAACCGGGCGCATCGTCAGCCTGGCCGCGCAGGTGGGCCAGGCGGTCCGGGCCGGCCAGACGCTGGCCGTCATCGAGCAAACCCTGGACGCGACCCAGCAGATAGCCCTCAGCACGGAGCGGGCCAACGCCCAGGCCGAGCTGCGCGCCGCCCAGCAGGACTACGCCCGCTTGCAGAGCATCGCCGACATTGCCGCTCGCAAAGATGTGGTGGCCGCCGAGCTGCGCCTGCGCCAGGCCCGGCAGAACGCGGCCATCCTGAACGGGCAGGCCCGGCAGCGCCGCACCACCATCACCTCGCCCGTGAGCGGCACGGTGGACGTGTTCAACCTGGCCGTGGGCCAGCAGGTCAACCAGGGCGACGAGCTGTTCCGGGTCATCAACCCGGGCAAGCTGCGCGTGGAGGCCCAGGTGTTTGCCCAGGACCTGGACAAGGTGACGCCCGGGGCGGTGTTTCGGGTGGAGGGCCTGCAAGGACAGGCCGGCGTGCCGGCCCGGCTGGTGGTGTTTAGCAACGTGGTGAACCCCGTGAACCAGGCCCGCCAGCTGGTGCTGGAGCTGGATGCGGCCGAGGGCAGCGCCTACCGCGCCGGCCAGGCCGTGAACGTGCAGGTCGTGGGCCAGACCGGCGGCGGCAAGCCGCAGCTGGTGGTGCCCACTTCGGCCATCACCGACCTGAACGGCAAACCCGTGGTGTTCGTGCACACCGAACCCGAGCGGTTCAAGATTCGCTACGTGCAGCCCGGCGCCGTCAACGGCCAGCAAACCGTGCTGGCGCAGGGCGAGGTGAACGAAAACGACCGGGTGGTTACGTCCGGCACCTACCAGCTCAAGTCCATCTACCTCAACCAATAACCCGCCTCATGAGAACCTGTATTGCTTTCGCGGCCCTGTCCGCGCTGGCGCTGTCGGTCCCCACCGCCCACGCCCAAACGGCTGGCAGCGCCCCGAGCGGGGACGCGGCGGCCGCCAAAGCCGTGCTGCGCCAGTACCAGCAGGCGGTGGAAAAGTTGGACACGACCGGCACCCACCGCCTGTTCACGGCCGATTCGCAAGTGTTTGAGTCGGGCGGGGTGGAAGGCACATTCAAGCATTACGCCGCCCACCACCTGGGCCCGGAACTGCGCGAGTTCAGCGCCTTCACCTTCAGCGACTACCAGGCTACCGTGACGGTGGACGGCTCCTACGCCTTCGCGACGGAAACCTACACCTATACCATCACCCTGAAGAAGGCTCCTCAGGACAAGGAAGCCAAGGCGCCCATCGTGCGCCGGGGCGTGGCCACGTCGGTGCTGCGCAAGAACGCTGCGGGCCAGTGGCAAATCATGAGCACCCACTCCTCGGCCCGTACGCCCAGGCCCAAAAAACAAAGCTAGCGTGCCTAAACAGCGGCCCACTTCCGGCCGCGCACTGGCCCGGCCTTAAGCCCACTACCTGGGGGCTTCACCTTACTGCTTACCCCGATGCTTGATAAAATCATTCGCTTTGCCCTGCAGAACCGCCTGCTCATGCTGGCCTTCGCCGTGGGGCTGCTCATTGCGGGCACTTACACGGCGGGCCAGCTGCCCGTGGACGTGCTGCCCGACCTCGACCGGCCCCGCGTGACCGTGTTTCTGGAAGCGCCGGGCATGGCGCCGGAAGAGGTGGAAGCCCTGGTCACGCTGCCCGTGGAAACGGCCCTGAACGGGGCCACCGGCGTGTCGGCGGTGCGCTCCAACTCGGCCATCGGGCTGGGCATGGTGTTCGTAGAATTCGACTACGGTACCGACATCTTCACCGCCCGCCAGATTGTCTCCGAAAAGCTGCAAACCACGGGTGAGCAGCTACCCGAGGGTATCACCCCAGTCCTGGGACCCATTTCCTCGGTCATGGGCCAAATTATGTTGGTGGGGCTGTCGGGCGGAAAAGAAACGAACGCCGCCGACCTGCGCACGCTGGCCAACTACACCGTACGTCAGCGCCTGCTCAGCATTCCGGGCGTGGCCCAGGTGATTCCCATCGGGGGCGACAACCTGCAGTACCAGGTGCTGCTCGACATGCCGCGGCTCAACGCCACCGGGCTGACCGTGAACCAGGTGGAGGACGCGCTGCGCCGCTCCAACCTGAACACCACCGGCAATTTTTTTGACCGCAACGGCTCGGAGGTGCTGATCCGTAACCTGGGCCGGCTGCGCTCGGTGCAGGACATCGAAAACATCATCGTAGGCTACCGCGAGCAGTCGCCCATCCGCGTGGCCGACATTGCCAAGGTAGAGTTCGGCTCCCGCTTCAAGCGCGGCGACGGCAGCGTGAACGGCCAGCCCGCCGTCATTCTGAGCATTGAGAAGCAACCTGGTGCCGCCACGGTGGGCTTGACCGAGGCGGTGGAAAAGGCGCTGGTCGAGCTCAAGCCGTCGCTGCCCAAGGACGTGCAGGTAAACACCCGGCTGTTCAAGCAGTCGGAGTTTATCGAGGCCAGCATCACCAACGTGGAAGAGGCCTTGCGCGACGGCGCCATTCTGGTGGTCATCGTGCTCTTCGCCTTCCTGCTGAACGTGCGCACCACGTTCATCTCGCTGGTCGCGATTCCGTTGTCCTTGCTCGTGACGGCCTTGGTGTTTCGCTTCGCCGGCATCAGCATCAACACCATGACGCTGGGTGGCCTGGCCATTGCCATCGGCGAGCTGGTCGACGACGCCATCGTGGACGTGGAAAACGTGTACCGGCGCCTGCGCGAAAACCGGCACCTGCCCAATCCGCAGCCCGTGCTCAAGGTAATTTACGCGGCTTCGTCGGAGGTGCGCAACTCCATCGTGTACGCCACCATCATCGTGGTGCTGGTGTTCCTGCCGCTGTTTGCGCTGGAAGGCATGGAAGGCCGCATTTTCGCCCCGCTCGGCATTGCCTACATCACCAGCATCGTGGCCTCCCTCTTTGTGTCGCTGACGGTGACGCCGGTGCTTTGCTACTACCTGCTGCCCAAGATGAAGCAGATGGACCACGCCGAGACGGACGGCGGCCTGGTGCGCTGGCTCAAGCGCAAAGACACCCGGCTGCTGAACTGGGGGCTGACGCACCCCAAACTGGTGCTGACCACCACGGCCCTGCTGTTTGCCATGGCCGCTGCGATGGTGCCCTTTTTCGGTACGGAGTTCCTGCCACCCTTCAACGAAGGCTCCCTCACGGTAAACTTTTCGGCGCCGGCCGGCACGTCGCTGGCCGAGTCCAACCGCCTGGGCACGCTGGGCGAGCAGCAGATGCTCAAGATCCCGGAGGTGGCCTACACCGCCCGGCGCACCGGCCGCGCCGAGTTGGACGAGCACGCCGAGTCGGTGAACAACTCCGAAATCGAGGTGGCCTTTAAAACGGAGGAGGAGTTGGAGAAGGAAGGCCGCGAGATGCGCAGCCGCGACGAGATATTGGCCGACATGCGCCAGAAGCTCAGCTTGATTACGGGCGTGAACGTGAACATCGGCCAGCCCATTTCGCACCGCCTCGACCACCTGCTCTCGGGCGTGCGGGCGCAGGTGGCCATCAAGGTGTTCGGCAACGATTTGCTGGAGTTGCGCCGCTACGCCAACGAAATCCGCGCCGTGGCCGGCACCGTGCCCGGGGTGGTGGACCTGCAAGTGGAAAAGCAGGTGCAGATTCCGCAGCTGCTCATCCGCCCCCGCGACCAAGCCCTGCGCGCGTACGGCATGGAGCGCGGCGAAGTCGTGCGGGACCTGGAGACCTTGTTTCAAGGCGCCGTCGTCTCGCAAATGCTGGACGGCCAGAAGCGCTTTGACCTGGTGGTAAAGCTGCCCGAGGCGCAACGCAACGACATTGCCGCCATCAGCAACACCCGCATCGAAACGCCCAGCGGGGCCATGATTCCGGTGAGCCAGGTGGCAGAGGTCGTCTTCGAGCCGGGCCCGAACACGGTGAATCACGAAAACACCCAGCGGCGCATCACCATCTCGCTGAACGTAGCCGAGCGCGACCTGGGCTCTACCGTGAAGGAAATCCAAGCCAAGGTAACCCAACAGGTTAAGCTGCCACCGGGCTACTACCTGACCTACGGCGGGCAGTTCGAAAGCCAACAGTCGGCCTCGCAGAAAATTCTGTGGCTGAGTTTGTTTTCGCTGGCCGGCATCTTTTTGGTCTTGTTCTCGCACTTCAAGTCGAGCTACATGGTGCTGCAGATTATGCTCAACATCCCGTTGGCGCTGATCGGCTCGGTGGTGGCGGTGCTGCTCACGGGCGGTACGTTCAGCATTGCCTCGCTGGTGGGCTTTATCACCCTTACGGGCATTGCCTCGCGCAACGGCATCATGATGATTTCGCACTACATCCACCTGGTAGAGCACGAGGGCGAAAGATTCGGCAAGGACATGATTATCCGCGGCTCGCTGGAGCGCCTAGTACCGGTGCTCATGACGGCCCTGGTGGCCGCCCTGGCCTTGGTGCCGCTCACGCTGGCCAAAGACGCACCGGGCAAGGAGATTCTGTACCCGGTGGCCACGGTTATTCTCGGCGGCCTGCTCTCTTCCACGTTCCTTGACATCATCGTGACACCGGTCGTATTCTGGTTGGTGGGGGAAAAAGCCCTGGCGCAATACTTTGCCGCACACCAGGAAACGGGCCTCGACGACCACCCGCAGGAACTGGACGCGCCCCCGCTCACGCCGCCTTCGGACCTGAACCCGGTGCTGCCCACGCGCTAAGTCATGGTGCACGCCTTTCTGCACATCGTGGTGCCGGGCCTCGTGGCTTTGGCCTTCTACCGCCCCCGCTGGCGGCGGGTCTGGTTGGTGCTGGCCGCGGCGCTGCTGCTCGACCTGGACCACTTGTGGGCCACCCCGTTCTACGACCCCGACCGCTGCAGCATCAACTTCCACACTTTTCACACCTACTGGGCCATTGGCTTCTACGTGGTGTTGCTGTTCCCCCCTCGGACGCGGGTGTGGGCCGTAGGCTTTCTGTTGCACATGGTGCTGGACTACACCGAGTGCTGGCAGCGCGGCATTTACCTGCCCTAATCCTGTCGTCCATGCCGCGCCACACCGTTCCGACCCCGCCCACCACCGTGCTCTACATCAAGCACATGGTCTGCGCGCGCGGCATACGGGTGGTGCGCCGCGAGCTGGAGCAGCTGGGCCTGCAGGTGGTAGACGTCCGGCTGGGGGCGGCCACAGTCGTGGGCGCATCCTCTGACCTGAACTGGGCCGCTATCCGGCAAGCCCTCGGCGCCGCGCAGTTTGCGCTGCTGGAATCGTTTCACCAGACCTTGCTGGAGCGGGTGGACGCCGCCGTGCATAAGCTGCTGCGGCAGGCCGAGCCCTGCCCGCGGCACCGGGCGTTCGGGGCGGCCGTGGCCGCCGAGCTGGCCCTGCCGTATTCCCAGCTCAACGCAGCGTACACCCGCTTGTCGGGGGGCCGCACCGTGGCCGCCTTTATTGTCCACCAGCGCCTACTCTACGCCCAGGAGTTGCTGGCCACCTCGCCCCTGGGCGTGAGCGCCGTGGCGCGGCGGCTGGGCTACAGCAGCTTGGCGCATTTTTCCGGGCAGTTCCGCCGCCTGACGCGGTGCTCGCCCTCGGCGTACCGCAAGCGCGGCGCCCAAGTTCAGTTCCCGGCGCCGCGGCCGCCCCAAATAATGCAAGCGGAAGGCTCGCAGGTGTAAAACCGCGGGTCAAGGATGGGGTATAACTGGTTTAGCAGGCCTCTTGGCCACCAGTATTCACCCCAAACCTTTACCCATGCATACCCAGAACCAAGCCCTACTCGACGCCCTTAACGCCTGCATCGCCGCCTGCGAGCATTGTGCCACGGCCTGCCTGCAGGAAGAAAACGTAAAAATGATGGCCCGCTGCATCAGCCTGGACCGGGACTGCGCCGACGTCTGCGCCCTGACTGCGCGCTTGACGGCCCGCGGTTCCGAGCACGCCCAGCACCTGCTGCGGGAGTGTGCCGAAGTCTGCAAAGCCTGCGGGGACGAGTGCGAGCAGCACGGCGCCCACATGGAGCACTGCCGGGAATGCGCCGAGGCCTGCCGCCGCTGCGAGCAGGCTTGCCGCCAAGGCTTGGCCGCGTAGCCGGTCTTGCCACCTTTGTCGCTAAGCCAGCCGGTAGCTTTACCAGCTGGCTTTTGCGCTGTTTAACCCTTACCTATATTGTTAAGCTGCGCCACGTCGCGTCGGCCCGTTGCTTTGCGGCTTGATTCCACCGTTAGTCCGTTTAAATGGCCTTTTCCCCGCCGCTTCGCAAGTTTGTGCTCACGGCCCACATCACGTTTTCGGTGGGATGGCTGGGTGCGGTGGCCGCCTTTCTGGCATTGGCCATCGCGGGACTCACCAGCCAAGACCCGTTGCTGGTGCGGGCATCCTACCTGAGCATGGGCCTGAGCGGCTGGTTTGTCATCGTACCGGCCAGCATGGGCGCGCTGGCTACCGGCGTTGTGCAGGCACTGGGCACACCCTGGGGGCTGTTCAAGCACTATTGGGTGCTGGTCAAGCTCGTACTCACGGCGGGGGCCACGCTGCTGTTGCTGCTGCACATGCAGCCCGTTACCTACCTGGCCGACGTGGCGGCCCGAACCGACTTGTCCGCCACGGACCTGCGGAGCCTGCGCCTGCAGCTGCTCGCCGATGCCGCCGCCGCGCTTGCGGTACTGCTCTCGGCCACGCTTATTTCCGTTTATAAGCCCTGGGGGCGCATTGAGCAGTGGCGAAAGCATCGGCAGCAGCGGGTGGCCCCAGGGCTACCCGCCGAAGCGGGTCCTACACCCTGGGGCCGGAACCTGCTGCTGGCCCTGCTGGTGCTGGGCCTGCTGCTGGTCATCGGCAAGCACCTGCTCAGCGGCGGCATGGGCCATCACTAGGTCGGGCTGCGGGTACCCGGCGGCTGCAAATCATGCAAGTCCCAAGCCTAATTCTGTACCACTGCCCGTGCACCACCCGCTAGTTTTGGGTGTTCTTAGTCCGAACCCGCCCCCCTTGGGCACCACGCATTCACCTCCCATGAAAACGCTTCAATTCAAAACCAACATCAACTGCGGCGGCTGCATCAAAGCCGTGACGCCCACCCTCAACCAGGAAGCCGGCGCCGGCAACTGGCAGGTTGACACCGCCAACCCGGATAAAATCCTGACCGTGACCTCCGACAAGCTCACGGCCGAGCAAGTGGTACACGCCGTGCAAGAAGCCGGTTTCGAGATTCAGCCCGCGTGAGTGTCCTCCTGCTTTCAGGTTGAACGCCCGGCCCCGCCGGGCGTTTTGTTTTCCATTGCCCTGCCGACGCGCACCCAGCATTGGAAATTAAGTAAGCCTTTCGCTTAATGGCAGCAAACAGTTTATGAGCCCGCGAGCATAACGTCAAGCGCGCCTAGTTGCATGCTTACTCCGCTGCCTAGGCAACGCAGGGGGCGCTTCTATTAGGAAAACCGTCAGCACGCCGGCTACCTAGCTGGCTGGTTTGGGAGTGTTGGTGCCGCCGGCCTTTGCCTCCCGTTTGCGACGGCGCTCGGCTCGGTCCCGCTCGCGCAGCTCCCAACGCCGCGCCTCGTCCTTTTCCTCATCCTCGTAGCGCGCGTATTCGCCCGCGTAGTAGGCCCTTCGGCTGGCAATGTACTGCTGCGCCGACACGGATTCCTGCCCGAAGCGCTCCACCACCGGCTCGCCCGTACCAATGCTCAGCTTCAGCTTGCCCTGGGTATCCCGGCTATGCTGCCAGATTAGCAGGTGCAGCTGTGGCGTTTGGTTGGCCTGCACATAGGGCTGAATGGCTTTCTCCATGAACTTGGCGCTAAAGCCGTTGAAATGGGTATCCAGCACAAAGCGCAGCATCTCCCGGTCGTGCTTCCAGTCGCTGAACGCCACGCTGAGGTAAAGCATGTTGTCCCGAAAATCCTGCTCACCGTGTCGGTTGTGAAAGCTGAGCGGGGGCTCGGCCCCGAAATGCTTATAGCCCGTGCAGGTATAGGGGTAGCGCAAGAGTAAGAACAGAAATTCCCGTTAGGGCTGCGGCGGAATCGGGGTTGCCCTTGAGTAGGAACGGAAAGCAACGCCAAGGTTCCTTAGTAAGCAGTCAATACGATTCCTTCTTCGACGGTTTCCTTCTTTGCTCGCTCATTTTACCTGTTCTCCTGCTCCGGTGCTGCAACACAACGGCCCGTGCACTGGCCCAGCTGGGCCAGTGCACGGGCCGTTGTGTTGCAGCACCGTGAAGGGGGTATTCAATCAGTGGGCAATCTGTACCCGCACAAAGTCGGTTTGCCCGGTGGCAGAGCGCACGCGCATCTGGTAAACTCCGGCCGGGACACGCCGGGTGTCTACCCACGTGCGGCCCGGGGTGGTATGGCCGCTGAGCCGGGCCACCCCGTAGAGGTCGAACAAGGTGTAGTCCAAGCGGCCGAGCGCAGCCGGGCCGGTGTCGGGCGCGGCGTTAACGTCGGTCAGGTCAAAGCCAGCGTCGGCCGGGTTGGGCGCCACCTGCACCGCGAGCGGGCGCACGCGCACGGAGTTGGCGCAGCCTTCCGGGCCGTTGTACACGCCTGGCCGACCTGCCGGACCAGCGCTTCTGGCGCCTGGAAAAAGAGGCGGATTACGGGCCGCTAAACGCGCTGAGCCGCCACGTGGTCAATGCCCGGCTCATCGCCGAGCACTGGGACGACATGCTGCGGCTGGCCGGCTCGCTCAAACTCGGCAAGGTCAAGGCCACGGCCGTGATGCGCACCCTGCAACGGGCCGGTACCCTCTCCGGGCTGGGGCGGGCCGTGGCCGAAGTCGGGCGGGTCGAGAAAACGCTCTACCTGTTGGCGTACGTGCAGGACGAAGCCTACCGCCGGCGCATCCTGGTCCAGCTCAACCGGGGCGAGGGGCGACACGCCGTGGCCCGGGCCGTGTTCCACGGCAAGAAAGGCGAGCTGCGCCAGCGCTACCGCGAGGGCATGGAAGACCAACTCGGGGCCTTGGGCCTGGTCGTCAACGCCTTGGTGCTGTGGAATACCCGCTATCTACAGCAAGCGCTGGAACACCACCAAGCCGTAGCGGAACCGCCGGAGCCCGGCGAGGTGGCCCGCCTCTCGCCCTTGCTGCACGAGCACATCAACATGCTGGGCCGCTACGACTTCACCCTGCCCGAAGGCATCGCCGCCGGCGAGTTGCGCCCGCTGCGCGACCCGACCAGTTGGGAAGAACAGCTCGCCCAACTGCCCTAACGGGAATTTCTGTTCTTACTCTTGCGCTACCCCGTATAGATTGACATCATCGCCGTACGTCGTTATTCAAGTAGCCTCACTTACAATCCTGCACCAGGGCACTCACGCTCAGTGTAGCCGTGGCGTCGGTGGTGTAATTATCGTTATTCACGCACACGTACAGCCGCCGGGTACCCGCCGGCACCGCCATGGGCCGGGTTTCCTGGGGCGTGTTTTCCGCCGCCCGAAAGCACAGCTTGTCCCGGCTGATGGTGCCTTTGGTAGCCAGAAACTGCTGGGCAGCATTTTCGTCGGGGGTGATGTACCAATGGCATTTGGTGCTGACTGTGGGCGGAGCGTTGTTGCCCTGCTTGGTGAGGGCCGTGGCGGCGGTGCTCAGCAGCGCCGGGGCGGCCGCGCCGCCACTGCCGGCCACGGCGGCCACCGCCAGCGCCGTTGACCAGGAAATGGGCGGTTGACCTTCGTCGCGCACGTCGAGCTTGTAGACAATACCCACCGTGCCCGCGGGCAGGTCCACGGTGAACACCTTCCGGCTGGAGTGCATGCAGTTGCTGCAGTGAATGGTGGCGTTGCTCAGCGGCAGCGCGTCCTGCATGACGGAAGCGCACTTGATTTCGCGCCCGTCGTCGTGCCAGCTCCGAAAGTCGGCTTGCTGCGCGCCGTTCACGTAGGTGCCGCGAAAGCTGACCTGGCCGTTCTCGTGCCAGCCGCAGCACAGGCCCGTGGGCTTATCCGGATTCTCCGACGCCAGTTTGCCCTCCCACTGCTTTTTCCACGACGGAAAGTAGTAGTCGCGCACGGTGCCGATGGTTTTGCCGGCCGCGTCGTGGCGGGCAATGCGGGCGTAGGCCACTTCCTCCAGTGTTTCGGTACGCTCCCAGTCGCGGTCGAAGTAAACGGTATCGGCCGGGGGCAACGTAGCAGCGGCTGGCTTGGGCCGCTGGGCCAGCGCTGTGGTACATATAATAAGGAGTAGAAAAAGCAGCGAGTAGTTTTTGGCCATAGAATAAAGCAGCTGAGATGAACGGGAAGGCGGTAGGTAAATGTAATGCGAAGTTTGGCGAAGCTAAACCGGACTCCGGTCATGTGTTGCTTGTTCTTTTCCAAACTTTAGGTATCATAACTGTTAATTATGATGCCTAAAGTATTTGCGGTTACCTTTGCCCACATGAGCACCGAACTCGCCCGAATTCCCGACCAGCCGCAGGCACTGGGGTCGCAACTCGCCACCGCAGCCGACAACGTGGCCCGCTACCTGAAGCTCGGCCTGGAAGGCGCTGACAACACGGTGCTCGCGTACTCGGCCGACCTGAAAAGCTTCGGGGAATATTGCGCGCTCCACGGGCTGTGCCCGCTGCCAGCCGACGTGGCCACCGTGGCCCGGTACGCGGCCGACCTGGCCGACATCCCGCGCAAGCTCTCGACCATCAAACGTCACTTGGCGGCCATCCACAAGCACCATCAGCTGCGCGGCTACCCGTCGCCGGTGCACTCGGACGAGCTGGCCCTGGTACTCGAAGGCATCACCCGCGCACTGGGCAAGCGCCAGAAGCAGGCACCGGCCTTTACCGTCGACGAGCTCAAGGAGTGCATCCGACGCCTGGACGTGACGACCACGGCCGGGCTGCGTGACCGGGCCCTGCTACTGCTGGGCTTCGCCGGCGCCTTCCGCCGCTCCGAGCTCGTAGCCCTGAACGTGGAGCACCTAGAGTTTACCGAGCGGGCGCTAATCGTGCACCTGCCCAAAAGCAAAACCAACCAGGCCGGTGACGCTGAGGACAAGGCGGTGTTCTACGCCTCCACCGCGAGTTTCTGCCCGGTGCGCAGCACCCGGGCCTGGGTGCATCAGCTGGGCCGTAGCACGGGGCCATTGTTCGTATCGCTTAAGCGCGGCAAGGAAAAGGGCAATGCGCAGCCTACGCAGAAGCGGCTATCAGCCCTTAGGGTAAACGGATTAGTGCAGTTGCACCTGAACCACGACGAGGAAGGACACAAGATTGCTGAGAAGAATTACTCGGCTCATTCCCTACGTGTCTCCTTCATTACGGTGTCCGTGCTGCGTGGCCAGTCTAACCGGTTCATTAAGAATCAAACGAAGCAGAAGACGGATGCGATGATTGACCGCTACTCGCGCCTAGACGATGTAGTTAGCTTCAATGCAGCCCAAAACCTGGGCTTGTAGATTCAGGCTTACTTAATCTGAAGTAGCTTCACCTTAAAAGCTGTTCTCAATTATTTCACACTTTTCAATGAAAGAAACAGACAAAGAAGCGGCACTTAAAATAGTAGCATTAGGATTGGGGAAAATCGTGCACAACTACACAGAGAATGCACTTCTTATCAACTCCTGTTTTATAGCTGCTGATAGATACAGAACACTGACCAAAACCAATGGACTTTCCACAACAGCCAGCATCCCACCCGACCTGCGGCTGGACCACGAAGTTGATGTTCAATACACCAACACCCAATTGGTGAAAGCCTATAGCATCGATGTACAAAACATTGTTTTCCAGAACTACATTATTGCTTCAGTATCTATCGTGGATGCGACGCTAGAGGACCTTTATGAACATCTAATCAAAGTTTACAACCCATCGATTACTGAGGTGGAGCTTGAAAAACAAATCAGAAATGCTTGGACAAACGACAGTTTATTGAAATTCTTTACTGACGCTGATAAAGTTGGCTTAAGGAAACCTAGTGACAAAGAAACTAGCTTTAGTGAAGCGTTCTTGAGGTATCAAGAGTTGCGTATTATCAGGCATACCCTGTTACACACCAACGGAAAATTATCCGATAAAAACCTTAAAAAACTAGAAGACAGTTTACTCAACACCCCTGCTGAGAGAAAGCATTTTGCCTTAATTAACTCGCCTTTATTAAATAAAGACAGAAACGTGACGCTTTCCATAAATACGATACTATCAATCAGGCAATACTTAGATAGATTCTTAATGTTTATTTTCCAATCTATAAAGGAGAAGCAACCTGTTTAGCGAATGGCTATTACGAAAACAATTAGCATCAATGCCAGAAGAGACTTATACTATGCAACTAGCTGTCTAGAAAGTGTCAACTTCTCTTAAGCTTCCTTATGGCCTTCGTAATGGTCAGCTCTGGCACATCAGCCAGGTAGCAACCGGGCTAGCCTGTGAGTGTACTTGTCCTGGCTGCGGCGCGCTGCTTGTGGCCCGTAACTCGGTTGGCAATGTAAAAGTGGCGCATTTTGCGCATTATCAGGCCCTGGAATGCACCACGGGCCTGCAAACAGCTATTCATTTAGCTGCCAAAGACATTATCGCGCAACACAAGCAATTGCGCCTACCGGGAATGGCGGGGTATTTATCCTTCACCCCGGCCTTTTGGGAGAGCTTTTCATTTGATGCACGGCCCTATGCTGATGAGCTATATGATACCCTGGGTTTTATGGGTACTGAGTTTACGCCCAGTAGCTACGAGACCGATAGCTACTATAGCTTTCCAGCTCGACTCGTCACATTGGACGAAGTAATCTTGGAAAAACGCACCGGAACTATCATTCCAGATATCATGGTGCGTATCGGTACCAAATGGGTGCTAGTGGAAGTAGCCGTTACGCACTTTGTAGACGCAGAAAAACGGGCAAAAATCCGGACGATGGGCCTACCGGCTATCGAAATAGATTTGAGTAAGGTTCGGCGTGACATCGGCCTGAGTGACTTGGAAGAACTGATAATTCGCGGTGAGCAGCAAAAGCAATGGCTCAACAACCCGGAATTGCGGCGGGTGGTGAGCCAGCGGCGGCACCGCTATTTTGAGAAATGCCGGACCGAGATAGAGCGCCTGCATGCCGAACAGCTGCGTGAAGAAGCCCGCCAAGCGGCTCGCGAGCAGTGGCGTGCAGACCAGGCCACTAAGTCACCGGCCGAGCGTGCCTTGGCTCAGCAGCGCCGGCAAGAATTCTACAGTAAGAACTACCGCTCTATCATGGAGCGCATTGGGGGCGGCCTGGAAATAGTACATCAAATTGACGACTGCCCCAAAGCGGCTCACCAGCTTTTGGATAAACCTTACGCCGACGTGGAGCGAAATTGCTTCAACTGCCAGGCATTCCGGGGCTATGACCCCGACCGCACCGCTATCGTGTGTCTATATGAATATCAACAGCGAAAGGAACCAAACCACTAACTATAAAATGGCCCTCTTTTGGCTATAGGATGCTTTCACGACATCATTCTATTCTATTTGATGCAGTACTTCTACAAAGATTTTACGTGCAGACAGCACGCCAGTCGGTACGTGCAGCGGCTCGGTTTTACAGTATTCACCGCGACCCACTTAGCCAGATGAGCACTCCGCGACAATCAACCCTGCCCCTCACTCCCGAGCAGGAGGCTATCGTAGCTTCAAAGGGGGACATTAAAATCAATGCAGTAGCTGGCTCAGGCAAAACCACTACGGTGGTGGAGTACGCCCGCACGCGGCCACCAGCAGCTCGTATCCTTTACCTCGCATTCAATAGTGCTGTGCGCTGGGAAGCTGTTCGCAAGTTTCAGGCGCAGGGCTTAGGGCATGTCCAAGTAGAAACAGCCCACTCGCTTGCCCGCCGACACATTGTCGTCAACAGTCCCTATGCCGTCCGTAAGAATGGTTCTTTCAAGCCCTACGAGTTGGTAGGCTTACTAGGGCTGCCCCGCCCCACTGGACCGTCAGCACTTGGAGAGTATGTGCTGGCAACGCACATCATCAAATTCCTGGCCTATTTCTGCAACAGCGACAAAAAGCGGGTAACAGACCTTAACTATCTAGACATCGTGGTGGAGCCGCCGGCAAAGGAGTTCGTCACCCAGCACTACCAACTGATTGAGGATGGCTGCCGGCAACTGTTGCGCCGAATGGATAGCGGTAAGATTGAAATCACGCACGACTTCTACCTCAAGAAATTTCAACTCGCCTCCCGGCAGCTGCACCACGACTACATCCTGTTCGATGAGGGCCAAGACGCGTCGGGCGCTATGCTGGACTGGTTTTTCAAGCAGGAGGCCACCAAAGTCATTGTGGGGGACGCTCACCAGCAGATTTATGGGTGGCGGCATGCCATCAATTCATTGAACAAGGCCGATTTCACACCTTACCACCTGAGCACCAGCTTCCGGTTTGGCGCGTCGCTGGCCGACCTGGCAACGCAGGTACTGGCTTGGAAGGGGCAATTGGGAACGGATGCCCCTTTGCCTATATCCGGTCATGGACAGGGGATAGCTACAACGACGCGGGCCGTTATCGGCCGCACCAATGTTGGCCTGCTGCTCAAAGCGTTCGAGTACACCGCCCAGCCTGGCGACCAAGCCCAGAAGCTTTACTTTGAAGGCAACATAAAGTCCTATACCTACGCCGACACGGGGGCCAGCCTATACGATGTCCTGCACCTGGCTAATGGCCGCCACGCCTCCATAAAGGACCCGCTGTTGCGCAAGATGGCGGACTTGGATGGCCTGCGCGACTACGCCAAGCAAACGGAGGATGCGCAGTTATTGCTACTCGTGAAAATTGTGGAGGACTACGGCAACGATGTAGTGGACCTTATCGACAAGCTCAAACAGCGCCACGTGAAAGATGAAAACCGCGCAGAAGCGCAGCTGTATTTTTCAACGGTACACCGCTGTAAGGGGCTGGAGTATGACGCGGTGCAGTTGACCAGCGATTTTATCACGCAGGCTACTATTGACCAGCTAGCACGGGACCACGCCCGAAAGCCAACTGAGCCGGGGGTATTATCTCGTATTCTGGAAGAGATAAACCTGCTGTACGTTGCCCTCACGCGGGCCAAAAACCTACTTTATGTACCTGCCGAGTGCTTACC
Organism: Hymenobacter sp. YIM 151858-1; assembly: GCF_025979705.1. Lineage (NCBI taxonomy): Bacteria > Pseudomonadati > Bacteroidota > Cytophagia > Cytophagales > Hymenobacteraceae > Hymenobacter > Hymenobacter latericius. The sequence goes on along the minus strand of NZ_CP110138.1, from coordinate 72,997 downwards.
AACAGGCTTTACTGCTGGACCCGGAATCATAGCCACGCATGAAGGAGGCGGCACGGCGTTAATTCAGCCACCGCCCCCACCGCCCGCCACGATAATAGCAAGCCCACCGGCCCCCGCAGCACGCCACCCTAAACCCTCTCCTCAGCGCACTGACTTGACTTCGTTGCAGCAGAAACTGGACGCAATTTCGCAGCGCGGGCCCGGCTAAATACGAAACCTTCTTTCTGACTCTTACACTACTCTTCTTAGGCCTTTACATGGAGCTAACGTTTCGCAAATCGTCTTATGTAACAGCCCCTGGAAGCATGAGCGACATCGTGTCGCACCCCGCTGGTGGTGAAAAGTCGGTTGAGGTGGCTGTTTTCCAATCGCACCGCTATGCCTTCTTCTTTTGGGCACAGTGGACCCGGAATCACCAGCTGTGTCCGCCGTGCCTAGTCAGCATTGATTGGCATCAGGACTTGTGCTATCCTGGGCCGCACGAGAAAGAGTGGCTAGATAAGCTGAATACCCATGATGACAAGGAAGTAGCGGCCTTTAGCTGGGCCTCGTTGTCTTCCAACAACGACGACCATGTTTTGGCCGCGGCCTACCTCAACCTGATTGGAGACGTCTATGTGCTATGCCGGCAGGGTCGGGATTGGCACGACGAAAAGCTTCGGGACAAGTTTGGAAACGAGCATACCATCAAGAAGTTCAAAACCCCAGAGTCGTTACAAAAGGCGCTAGCTTCCTCCACGGAGAAGGCCGTGTATTTGGATGTTGACCTTGATTTTTTTGCTATCAAGGATGCCTACAAGCGCAAAATGAAGGCATCGGACTACATGTCCAAGCTAGACATCGAAGCCCTTTTCGATGCAAAGCAGCCGTTAATGAGTTGGGTTTATCAGCGCCTCGCCGGCTTTACCATAGCCACAGAACCCGAGTACTGCGGCGGGCTTAAGAAGTCGAATGAGCTTCTAGACACGTTGACTTCAGTTCTATTCAAGCCGGGCCTGTTCGAAAAAAACAGCAACTGGAGACACCTTCGAGTTAAAAAGCAAAGCGAGGGAGCTGCATAGCTTTCCAGTTTCTGAGGGTATCACTGTTTCTGATAAGTAAGAAGAGTCCGCTTCTGAGGACCAACTAAAAATTTTAGAGTTCAGATGCAATCTAACTATCAGCCCTAAACGCACTCAATAGCTGAATATCGAAAAATCAGGGGCGTAAAACTTCGGCAAAATTTTAGGAAAAATTGCCAAAGATTTGGAAATGCTAAATTCGGAAGCAACCTTCGCTTAGGAATTACCCAACATCCTGCCCCCGTGTCGCCAGCTCTAAATACCTCACCTCTACAGGATGTGCTGTTGAGCCGGCCTCAATGGTCGAGGCAGGAGCTCTTGACACTCCTTAGCCAGGAGCAACCCGACGTGCCTGCTGCAACGCTTGTGTCACGCCTGCACGCACTTAAAAGCCGTGGCATACTGCATTCTGTAGGCCGAGGCAGCTACACTGCTGCCCCTCCACGCCCGGTTTTCAGTCCTTCGTTGGACAATGGCACTGCAAGGCTGGTGCGGCAAGCGCAGCAAGCCCTACCAGCAGGCGCCTCCTTATGCTTCTCAGATACTGCATGGCTAAATGCATTACACGAAGAAGCTCCACTCCCCAGCTACCGGCTGATTGAAGCCAACAAAGCCCATCTCCCTGCTTTGTATGAGGCATTGGAGGTACACAGCCGCCTGGTCTTTCTCAACCCCGACGCCACGGCAGTGCTAAACTATGTCCATCGGCATGAGCGAGCAGTGGTACTGCGCCCGCTTATCAGCGAAGCGCCCCTGGCTGTAACAGCCGGCGTTTGCACCAGCCCCTTGGAAAAGCTGCTGGTGGACGCGCTGGCTCACCGCGACTTGTACCTCGATTACCAGCTGGGATTGCCAGGCATGTTTGCCTTTGCGCGTCAGCACTTCACTTTAAACGAAAGCCGGCTACGGCGCTACGCCAACCGCCGCGACCTCTGGGCAGAGATTCAACATCTACTCTACCCTGAACCCTAGTATCGGCCTACTGCCCAAACCAGCTGCTAGATGATGATTTATCGACTTGGCACTGGTGAATTCCCTCACTGAATGGCCTCTCTGTAAATAGCCCCCACATGCAACCCGACGACCTGACTGAAACCGACCTGCTGACCGACGACTCGACCGAAGACGAAAGCACTGCCCAATGCCGCCTCACGGGCCAGCCCATCAAGGAGACTGGCAAAGAGAAGAACCTGCAAGCCCTGATTCTGATGCTGCTCGAAGAGTATGGCTTCGACAAAGAAGACATGGCGCGCGACTTCACCGTGACGGGCGACACCGATGAGGGCAAAAAGTGGAAGCGGCGGGTAGAGTTGGTTGTGTTTGGTCCAGGCCAAGACCACAAGCAGGAGAACCTGATTCGCCTGTGTGTAGTGAACGACGAAAAGACCAAGCCCAACGACCCCAAAAAAGGCTGGCAGGTGCTGCAGGATGCTCTTAGCGCCGCCGAAAACTGCGAGTTTGGCTTGTGGTCAAATGGCACGGTGTTCACCTTCTTTCAGCGTAAAATCGGCAGTCTGAATGCGGTGACGTTCGAAGAGTTGGCGGACTTTCCGGGGGCTGGGGAGTCTCTGGCCGACCTGGAGCGTTCGGATAAGATGACCGGCCGGAGCCCGGCCAACGAGTCATTGGTACGCACGTTTCGCGCCTGTCACGATTACATCTACGGCAACGAGGGACGCCAGAAGGATGCTTTCTGGCAGCTGTTAAACCTGATTTTCTGTAAAATCTACGACGAGAAGCGGCGAGACATCTGCGCCCGAGAGGGCAAGAGCTACCGCCGCTACTTCTGGGTGGGCATCAAAGAAAACAACTCGGAGGAAGGCCGGGCGGCCGTGGCGGAGCGCATCAAAAAGCTCTTCGCTGAGATGAAGGAATCCCTCGAATTTGCGGAGGTATTTGAAGGCAACGAAGAAATCCGCCTGACCGACCGGGGCTTGGGCTACGTGGCGGCCGAGCTGGCTCGTTACTCCTTCCTAGATGCAACCGTCGACGTTAAAGGCCTGGCTTATGAAACCATCGTCGGTACGACGCTGAAGCGGGAGCGGGGGCAGTTCTTCACACCACGCAACATTGTACGGGCCATGGTAGAAATGCTGGACCCCCAGCCCGACCAACGGGTGCTGGACCCCAGCTGCGGCAGCGGAGGCTTCCTGGTGATGGTACTCGACCACGTGCGGCAAAAGATTGCCAAGGAGCTATACCCGGACCTGGAGGGTGAATGGCTGCGCGACAAGTACAACTCGCCCGACGTGAACGAAAAGGTACTGGCCTATGCTCAACGGTATCAGTTTGGCATCGACTTCGACCCAGACCTGAAACGTGCAGCCCGCATGAACATGGTGATGGCCGGCGACGGCCACGCCAATATCTTCCACTTCAACTCGTTGGAGTACCCCAAAGGCAACTTCCCCGACATTAAGACCTTCAACGAAGCTGTGCGCAGCAGTGTGGAAGAGGCCGGCGACGCGGAAGAAACTGACCCACAATACTACACTAATGGCCTGGGCTGCTTCGATTTGATATTCTCGAATCCGCCCTTCGGAGCCAAGATTCCCATTAATGATAAGGGCATTCTACAGGAGTTTGACCTTGGACATACTTGGCGTCGGCTGGCCAATAACCAGGGATGGGATAAAATGGCTCTTGCCAATAGCCAGCCCCCTGAAATTCTGTTTATTGACCGCTGTTACCAGTTTCTGAAACCTGGCGGCCGGTTAGCCATTGTGTTGCCCGACGGTATTTTGGGCAACCCAAACACCGAATATGTTCGGGCTTGGATACTCCGCAAATTCCGTCTGCTTGCCTCGGTAGACTTGCCGGTAGAGGCCTTTCTGCCCCAAGTGGGTGTGCAAGCCTCCTTGCTGTTTTTGCAGAAGCTTACACCCACTGAAATCAGTCTGGCTTACGACCGGGGCGGTAATGACTATGACGTGTTTATGGCTATTGCTGATAAGGTAGGCAAAGACCGCCGAGGGGTACCTGTGTATGAGCGCGACGAAGATGGAGCAGAGATTATCAAATCTAAAATCATCTCCTATTTGAGTGTAGACGGCAAAACCGGAGAGAAGAAGCTTAAGCATCGTACCGAAAAAGCCCCAGTGCTCGACGACGATTTACCCAAAATTCGCACTGCGTATCACGAATTTGTCAAAAGCCAAGGACTATGAAAATAGCACGTGCAAAAGCTGCTTGGTTTGGTGAAACCGGGGTACGTCTGGATGCTTCTTACCACTTAAGTGAAGGACGTAATACGCAACTCGCTATTGAGGCATATGGTGATTACGAGTCGTTATCTGATGCTTCAGAGCGTATTTTCCTAGGCAATCGGTTCCGGCGAACCTATGTCAATGACCCAAAGCGTGGTTACCCGTACATCACAGCCTCAGATATGACTAAAACAGAGCCTCTTTCTGGCTCTTATTTGTCTAAGGTTCATACTGGCAAAGTAACCAACCTAATGATGCATAAAGGCTGGATTTTAGTATCCTGCTCTGGCTCTATAGGTCGCACAGTTTATACGAATGAGGATTTCGAAGGTCAAATCGGCACGCACGATTTGATTCGTATCATTCCCAAAAACAAAAAGATTCCTAGTGGATACCTCTATGCTTTCTTAGCATCTAATGCTGGATTCGCAATGATGACACAAGGCACATATGGCGGCGTAATACAGCATATTGAGCCTCATCATATAGCTAATCTACCTGTTCCTCTGTTGGCACAAGAACAGATGAAGCTAATACATGACAAGATTGAGCAGGCCGCTAAGTTGCGCGAAAATGCCAATTCAGCCTTGCGGTTAGGCGTAGAGTTGCTGGAGGGTGTATTACCAGCATTCGAGCAGTCCCAACAATACGTAGCACGTTCATCCTCCTTCGCTCACCAGCGGCTGCGGTTTGACGCTACGGTTCAGCATACTGCTTACGACCGTTTTCTACAGCAAGCAGGGAAAACGGCTATCCTAAAATCAGTCGGCTCATTGTCGGAGCGAGTGTTCACGCCTGATATTTTCAAGCGTATACGAGTAGCAGATGCTAAGCGTGGTGTGGTGTTCCTGAGCGGTACAGATTTGCTGGAGACTTGTCCCAAATTTGACAGCTTCCTTTCCCGCAAAACACCAAAGCTCCAGGATTATATCTTGGAAGAAGGCTGGCTGGCGCTACAAGATTCGGGCAGCCTTTCCTCAATGGGGTATGTGAGCATCGTTCCAAAGTTTCTGGAAGGCGCAGCAGCAACGAACAACCTGATTCGTATTGTGCCAGCAGCGGATAACCACAACCCCTACCTGTTCGCTTATTTCAAGACTAAGCAAGGCCAAGCCATTCTGAAAAGCCTTTCTTACGGCACTGGCCAGCTCCATATTGATAACGGTCAAATTGAGCAGTTGCAAGTGCCCATTTACGAGAAGCTGGTAGAGGACGTCACTCGCCACGTTACGGACTATACTCGTCAGTTCAATCAAGCTTACGAGCTTGAGACCAGTGCTATTAAACTCGTTGAATCCGCAATAGCCGCATGGCAATAATCATCAACCCAGCCCACCACGAGGGGGCAGTACAGGCCGGGGAGCAGCGGCTACTAGATTTCCTAGAAGCCCAGTTGCCAGACACGTATCTGCTGGTACCCAACGTAAACTTGGTATACCGCAACCCCCGCAACAACGCGGTGGACATGCTGGAGTATGACCTGATTGTAGTTGCCCCCCATGCGCTTTATCACCTCGAAAACAAAGACTGGCGAGGGCACCTGATTGGCGACGACCACACCTGGCGGGTAAGTGGCCGCAGCTTTAAAAGCCCCCTACTCGGCGCGCGATTCAAAACCAGTGTACTGGCCAGCCGGCTCAAGCAGGAAAATGCAGCCTGGGGCCGGGCTTGGATAGAAACGTCCATCACGCTGTCGGACCCCTCCATGGTGTCGCGTCAGCTACCCGATGCCACCGGCAGCCGGGTGTTTTCCCTTGACCAGTCGCTCACGGCTTACCTACAAGACCATGACGCGGCCCGCAGCACGCCGGGCAAAATAGCTGACCTGCAGGAGGGCGTTTCGGCTTTCCTTGCAGGCCTCAGCCAGGAGCCTCGGCCCGAGCCAAAACTATTCGAGGCCGACTATGAAGTGCTGGACGTGCTGGCCCAAAGCGCCGACTGCACCGAGTACCTGGTACGGCCGCGCGGCCTCGACGGGGCCGGCCAGAAGCGGGTACGCGCGTATAGCCTTGATGTACATGGCTTGAGCCCTGCTGACCGCGAGTTTCGCCTAGGCGTCATTCGAAACCAATACCAAGCGCTTCAAAAGATTGGGGCCGCTCCCCACGTGCTAACCGTGCAGATGCTCACAGACGAGCTGCGCGGAGAGTTGTTTGAGATAACAGACTACCTGGATGAGAAGACCCTGGCTGCGGAGCTAGACCGGGCCACCTATTCCCTGCCCGAGAAACTAGCCCTGATTCGCCAAGTAGCACTGGCCCTGCAAGCTGCCCACGCCGCCGGCGTGTACCACCGCGACGTACGGCCCGCAAATATCTACCTGACGGCAGCAGGCGCTTTCCTGGGAAACTTTAGTCGCGCCTTTTTCCGGGCCGCGCAGCGCGAAGGCATCACGGTGCTGCCTGCCGCAGCCGACGATGATGCCGATGCCCTACCCTACCGCGCCACCGAGCTAGACGACAGCCCGGCAGATGCTACGGCAGCTACCGATGTGTACGGCCTCGGCCTGACCCTGTACGAAACCCTGACCGGCGAACGGGCCCTCCCCAACTCCTGGCATGACCTGGACCATTGGCAGGGCCAACTGCCTGCTTCAGAGCTACCGGGGCGACGGGTACCTGGCCTACCCGAGTGGGTGGATAGCTTGGTAGACCAAATGGTACGACTGCAGCCAGCCAACCGGCTGCAAACCATGACCGAAGTATTGGCCAAACTTGACCAGGGACTAAGCAATACGCGCACCCTGACCACGCCTGCCCCTGCGAGCACACCGGCCCCGGCTGCCTCTGATGGCCGCATTCGTGCGGGCGACCAACAGGAGTCTTACCTTTTTGTGGCTCCACTGGGAGAAGGCGGCTACTCGGAAGTGTGGAAGGTAAAACACACGCTGCAAGGTGAAGAGCGTGCCATGAAGGTGTACAACGAGAGCGTGAATACCCGCACGGTACTTGATGAGTACAATGCGCTGAAAGGCCTCAACCACCGCAACATTGTCAAGTTCGTGTGGAATGGAGAATTACCCACGGGCCGATTCTTCACTCTGATGGAGCTGCTGGAAGGCGACTGCCTAGGCGACTACGTAGGAGGCGTGAAAGGAGAGCAACGTCTCCCCTTGCCACTGATATTTCAGCTGGGACAGGAATTGACCGGGGCCCTACGCTACCTGCACGAGCGTCCGAATCCAATTTTCCACCGCGACATCAAGCCCCGCAACATCATCTGGCACCGCAACGAGCGGTTCGTGCTGATTGATTTCAACGTGGCTACCTCGGAAGCTGCTGACAAGGACCACGTAGGCACTTCCTTCTACATTGCCCCCGACCGGGTAGTGGACCAAATGCGTGTGCGCTGGGATGAAAGCTGCGACACCTTTGCCTTGGGCATCACGCTGTTCGAGCTGGTATGCAAGCGCCACCCCTGGGCCGATGCTAACGGCAAAGCCAGCAAGCCTATTATGACCCGTGTACCGCATCACCCCAAGGCTTTGCGGCCGGAGCTGTCGGATGGGTTTGCCAACTGGCTCTTCAAAGCAGTGCAGCCCCAGCGAGCTGACCGTTTCGCCACCGCGCGCGAGATGCAGGAAGCGTTGGAGCAGCTGGGCTTGCCAGGCTTGCTGGCTGACCAGCCAGTACCCGCAGCAACGATTACCACGGAGAAATTCGTGACCGAGCTCAACAAGCTGTTCAGCCAATCGCGCTACACGAACGCCGGCACCCGCGGCTTGGATGAGTTTGCAGTTCGGACGTACATCGAAACGCGCCTGGACACGAAGCTGATAAATGACATTCTACAGGCGAAATACCGCCTGGTCATCATCACCGGGAATGCGGGCGACGGCAAAACTGCCTTCATCCAAAAGCTGGAAAACCAAGCGCAGAAGCTGTTTCCCACGACTTTCAAACGGGATGAAACTACTAAAAACGGTGCGTCCTTCGAACTACAGGGAATCCCGTTCCAGAGTAATTACGACGGCTCGCAGGACGAAGGCAGCAAGGAAAACACCCAGGTACTCGATGAGTTTTTGGCGCCTTTCGCCGGACGCAGTGACTTCGCTCAGGTACCAGCTGGTAGGTTGATAGCCATCAACGAGGGACGCTTGGTAGAATATCTCCAATCGCACCGCGCTGAGTTCGGGGCCTTGGAGAAGGCCGTAGAGTCCTTTTTCTATCAGGAAGGCATTACCGATTTGCCAGGCGGCCTGTTGCTGGTAAACTTGAACTTGCGCTCCGTCGTGAGTTTGAGCGAGCTAACAGGCGAGCAAAGCATTTTCCGCCGCCAGATAAAAGCGCTGGTAAAGCCCGAGTTCTGGACTGGCTGCAACTCGTGTGCGGTACGAGAACAATGCTTTATCCGCTACAATGCTCAGAGCTTAAACGACCCTGATGCCGGTGACGAAGTATTGCGGCGCATGGAACGACTGCTGCTCACAGTGCACCTGCGCCGTGAGCTTCACCTGACCATGCGGGACCTACGCTCGCTGCTGGCCTTCTGGCTAACCCGCGACCATAGCTGCGCGGATGTTATAGCACTGGCTGCTGCAGGCGAAGCAATGCCGCTGCTTGAGAAATACTACTTCAACTTACCCGACAGCGAAGCCAACGATGCCGGCAACCGGGACCGGTTGGTGAGCCTGGTGCGCCTGACCGATGTAGGTCAGCGTGCCCTGCCCACTCTCGACCGCAATCTGTACTACAATCCACTTCAGGAGCGGGATTATCTGTCTTTCAGCAGTCAGCGGGAAGGCAACTTGTTAAGCTGGTTAGAGCGCGAAAAAATAGCACTTCGCGATACCTGGACCGATGATGACAAGCTCCCGCCGCAGCGCCCTTTACACCGGCTCCTGGCCCGTCATCAATACTTTGAGGGCCGCTTCGACTCCGATTTACGGTTGCCCTACCGGGCAGTAGGTCAATTCGCTAAAGTTCTACTGGCTTCCGAAACAGAGCAGAAGGAGGAGTTGCAGAAGCTACGAATGAGCATTGCGCACGCCATTGCCATTCTGGAACGATGCCCCAATAGGCTTATAAGTGAGCAATATTTGGTACTATCGGTGGGTGAGAAAGACAATGTGGCAATGACTTATCGCCTATTCGCCCTTACAGATTTTGAACTTCGGCTTGGCGTACCACCTAAGCGAACGGAATACCTCGAGTATTTTCCTGACCGCCTGGTATTCCGTCACCTGACACTGCCACACGTGTCAATGGAAATTTCCCTGGACCTATTCGAGCTATTGACTTATATCGGCGCAGGCTACCAGCCTTCGCTCAATGATATGAAGGGTCGATTCCTGGAATTGCAGCTCTTCAAAAACCTGCTGGCCAACATGCCCTACCGGCAGGTGCTGGTAACGGGTGACCACCGGGACTATTACACAGTAGAAGCTGACCCCCATAACAAGATTGTGGTGCAGAAGAAACTGTTCACTCAACCAGCGCTATCCGCCTAATTTGCCCGCTCTATGGCTATTAAGATGCCCAAGCTGCCGTTTCGCAACGAGCAGATATTCTTCATTGATGCGAAGCAAATTAATCTGGACCGTACGCTGGTAAACTTGTATGTGCTGCTTAAACACAACGGCGGGCGCACCAGAAGCCGGGTGAGCCAGGCCAATAAGCAAGTGGGAGAAAAGGAGTTGATGCAGGTATTTGCCGACATGGAAGCAGCAGGCCAAGCCAGTGGCATCCGCGAGAACCCGCTGGCAGTGCGCGGCTGGCTACGGGCCAACCTAATGGACATGGTTTACCGGGGGCAAGGCCCTGACAAAGAGACTTTCACATCTCTAAAGCCTATCCACCTCTTTAGCTACCGAATCCGCAACCAGAAGAACACTCGCGACTACAACTCAGCTGACCAGGTTTACTCGATGCTGTCAGTGCGGCCAGCGGTTCGCGAGGAGTTGCAGAACTACCTGAGTGAAGGTTGGGATAAAACATCTAGCACCGTAAGTCCTAGCCAGCTGCTTGATATTGACTCGCTGGGTTTGCTCCGCATGATTGATGTCGTGCAGAAATCCCAGCCTGATGCCACGGGCGACGCCAAACCAGTCTTCGATAAAATAGGTCCTCTTCTGCCCGAAGAAGCAACCATCTACTGCGATGATGTGCATCGACTGTTGCAATACCGGGGTGTAATCCCTCGGCACGTGCTACTGGACTATCTAAAAACGCTGACTGGGTTTCACCTCAGCTTATATCTGCTGCGTCTTATCCGCTACGTGCCAGAACTGGTGAGTACTGGTGCTCTCCCACCTGAGCGCCCACTTGATATTGTGCTAGATGTGACGGAAGAGCCTGATAGTGCAGCTGGCCAGTTGGCGATGGAAGATGCCACCCAGTTCTACAATAGCCTTCCCGATTACATACGCGCAGTATTTGCCATCAACAACAGCTTGGCTGCCCTGCCTTTTGACGCCCGTGACCTACCTGCTGCCGAGCGACTGAAACGGGCAGTAACTGCTATCAGTGAGCAGGAGCCTGGTTTTATGGCGCATTGCCGTCAGCAACTAAACGAAGTGTACAAAGGCACTCCGCCCGAACTTCACAAGACACTGGATGACCTGGTGGCTTTGGAAACGGACGACATAAACCGCTACATGGCCGTGTTCTTGTACGTGCGCGGCGCTTTCCATCAGCTTTACCATACGAACCTGCTGGATTCGCTTTTGCTAAAGAACACGGAAAACGGCATGCTGGCCCAAGGCAAAAGCCGGCGCCACAAACGTCGCTTCGTGCTGGGTACCCGGCTGCTTGAGGCGCTGGTCCAAATCAGCGTTCTGCGCGCCGATGATGCTGCCGACACTTACTACAGCACGGCGGTTTCCATCGAAGAATTCACAGAGCATCTACATCAGCGCTACGGGCTTGTCATCAATGGCCTGAGCCTGCCCCGCTTTCAGGACTCCGACCTGCGCACTCATCAGGCATTCAGCCAGAACGTGGAAGCCCTTAAGTACAAACTCCGGCAAATAGGCTTCTACACGCAACTGAGCGACGCTTACCTGCTTCAAAAAATTCGTCCCCGCTATACGCTCAATTCGCAACCTGCCTGATGTCCTACGTCGATAACGTTATTGATGCTATTGAGCAAAAATTCACGCCGCTGCTGCTTAGTGCTCCCAACGGCCACTGCATGAAGCTGGGTGGTGTGGCCGACCAGGTGCTGGAAGTGCTTTGGGAACGGTTTACGCAAGCTGCGCCAAAGCTGGAATGCTACATTTTGAGCCAAAGCCCACCAGCGGGAGAATCGCGCTACATTCAGGCTACGAAGCTTATTGAGCGGCGTAACCTCGAAGCGGCTCCTCTTCTGGTCCTTTGCCCGGCTACACTACGCACAGCTGCCGAAGACTCGCTTGGTAACGCGACATTCTCGGAGCTTGATTTGAGCGACATCGAACAACGCATCAATCAGCGGCTGCGCGAACAGGCGGTAGCCCAGCACCTGACAGAGGGGCCGTTCGCAGCTGTGTTCAAGTTCATGGAAAGCGGTATTAGTGTAGAGAAGCGAAACAAGTTTTTGCTCCGAGTACTCGAAGACCCGACCAATGCCCAGCGCACTGGCCATGCGTTGCACTTGCTTGACCTTATTCCTGATGGTGACTTGTTGAGTAACGTAGCTAAAATTCCAGCTCGCCTCAATTACAACCAACAGTGCATCAATACACTGTGCGAATTCAATAAGGGGGTTTACGAACGGCTTGCATCTCTCCCCATTCCAGCCAATCCTAATACTCTGCAGCTGGAACTGGCTCACCTATTGCGCAACAACAGTTTAGCGAAGTCGCAGGCCGCCCTGACTACCCTGATTGCAGAGCAGTATCCTCAGCTATACTTCGAAAACTGGCCTATCGCGGAGCTACACCACAGCCAGCCACCCAAACTAACTATTGAGGAGATAAAGGGCTACCCTAGCACCGTCCTCAAACGGGATGAAGAAGGCAAACTGGAACTAGTTGGCAACCTGGCCACCCCGGTGAAAGTCAAAGTAAAGCTTAGCACCGACCCTAAGCCGACGAACATTGCAGACTTAGCCCATTTCCAGGCTGACTTGATGCAGGTGGTGGGGGCAGGTAATTATGCTTGTGCCATTCCGCAGTTCGACCGCTGGGTCAGCGGGGGAACACAGGGTAAGAGCCGTACCCGTGAGATGAAGTTTGATGCCAACTTGCTGGAGCCCGGTGAGTATTTCTTACGCGTCTTTGCTCTTGATACCCGCGGCAACGTCCTCAATACAAACGATGACTTCCGGGATTCTGAGGCGCAGGCCGAGTGGAAACGAGTGCAGGAACAGCAAGGCGACGCTGCCAATCGGCATGAAATAAGAGGCCGCTGGACTTCGGACACAGAGATTTTCTACTTTGAAGCCGAGCAGATAGAGGGGGGAACCGAAGTAGAAACTTCTCGTCGGGAGAAGGTCTCCAGCGTGCTGCAGAGCTATTTCCGCTACCGCCTTGACTTGCTCCTTCGCAAGCAGGAGCCTAGTGCGCGACGTCTTGTTCCCGACGAAGACGAATGGCGTTGGCTCAATGAGCCAGAGAAACAGACAGCCTCAAACTTTCAAATCAAATACAAGGACTCGCCTTATAGCTTTCAACTGGCCGTTTCATCGAAGCTGCGGTTGCTCCAGCAGCATTTGCTACAGTACCCAGCTGGGCTGGGACGGTTGATGGTGGAAGCTCCAGTAGCAGGCCAACCGCTGGCTGCCGATGCACTGACACCTGAAACCAGTGCATTGAATGATTATGCTGGGGCACTCCCGTTCCTTTCAGCTCGCCGCGAATTCTTTGCGCTGGTAAGTGAAAGTGTTGCTACTAAAAACGGCATCTTCGAAACATTTGACCTGGCTCAACATCGGGAAGCCGCAACGGCTTACGTGCAGGCTTATACCGATTTGCTAGCTAGCCTCAAGCATGAGCAGGAACGCTGGCCTACTTTGACAGAGTTGAGCAGAGCTAATCTGCAGGAACTATTGGTGGCCGTGCAGCAGCTGGATATGGTCTCGCTAGGCGGCAAGCTACCCGATACCCAGGAGCGCTACGCTGCGTTGTTGGTGCCTCCCATACACCCTTTACGCTTAGGCTGGCAGCTTTCACTGCTCAACTTGTTTGAACGCTGGGAAGAAATGACCCGTGACCAGCTGGACCAACAGCTACCGCACTGGTCTGATGACATAGAGCGCCTATTCTTCGGCAAGCTGCAGCCCACCAATCACCCATTGCTGGTGAAGGATTCGGAGGTGCAGCCTTATGAGTATGCTGGCGAATTATGTTTCGGCTGGGGCGTCTTTACTCGAACTGCTATTGGTGGCAACGATACAACTTTGTCGGCAGCAGGTTCTAGCCGTTCGCTTGTGCAGTATTTACAGCATGTGCTCGACCTACGAGGTACTAGCAGTGTTATCGAAAATGACGTTGATGCCGATGTAGTAATCCATCACATCAAGAACTACCTCAAGCTGCATCCTTACACTGAGCAGCTAACGATTAACATTTTCAATCCGGGCGAGGGGCAGGTATTTAACGATGTTTTAGTGAAACTGGAACAGTATGCACCTTTCAAATCGGTGCGGTACGAAATCCGGCTATTTACCTCGCATCGTTCGCTAGTCCAAGAAGGAGAGGCATTCAACCGATTGCTAAATCCCGCTACGACCTTAACGGAGGAAGCTGAAACCTTTGCCCAGCCAGCGCGCAACCGTTTATTCCCCAAGCTCCGGCTAAGCATTAATTCAACTGAAGAGTTCGGACGTACCTCCGCCGTAGCCGACGCTCATCTGAGCTTCGTTATCAATCCATTCCCACTAACACCACGCATACAGGTTCCTTCTCAAATCGCCTCATCATTTCACCTGGATGGCTTGATAATAGAGCCACACGTTGATTTTCGCGCTACGCAGTCACCAGACACGTACACTTGGACGCGCTACATTACGCCGGGCAACAGGCCAGAGGCTAGTGCAGGGGCAGTGGGAGAAGTATTGCACCAAGCCTTTGGCTACCTCAGCGAATTTACGGCGACGTGCTTGGCAGGTAAACCCACTGCCTCCCTTCCGGCTACCGAGTTGAGATTGGGTGGCCCCGAGAGTGTTCTGATTGATAAGATTCACACCTATTCCGATTGGGTTGTCACCTTCGACCGCCACTTAGGTCCAGAGTTATTTGACCTACCCGTGGAGGAAGGCCAAGTCCCGTTTCTGCTAGATTACCTACCAGGCCAACAGTTCTTAGGTGTCTCCACTTTCCTGACCAGCAAGCCAGGTGCTGAACTCGTTCATCTGCTATCACCCGTTATGCAGGTGCTTACAGGGACAATTGCGCCTGCTCCACTGGCCTCATTGACCCAGGCAGTACTTAACGACTTGCGTACTGTCAGTGGCTCGCTGGTGATGAAGCTTAGCAACCAGCCCCACCAAGCTAAAGTGCTTGAATACGCAGGTATTGCACTAGCAAAACGACTATTGGAGAAACAAGGCCTGCTGAACTACCAGTTCATCATTCCTATTGACCTTCATCAGCACTTTTTCAAGGCAAATGAGGAAAACACAAGTCAAAGCCGGGCGGACCTCCTGTTGATAGATGTTGACCCAACAACCAATACTATCCACGTACAGGTGGTGGAAATAAAGGTTAGGACGGCTGAGTTGAGCACCGGAGAGTGGAGCCATTTGTATGAACAGATAAGCGACCAGTTGACGAATACTATTTCGCACTTAAGGCAACGGTTCGACTTTGAACATTTCGCTAATCACACCCGCTTCGACCAACCTTTACGCAGCCGTGAGCTAAGTGAATTGTTGCAGTTCTATGCGGAGCGTGCTGCCCGGTATGGCTTGCTGACGGAAGGTGAACCCGAACGTCTGAGGCTATTTCTGACGCAGCTAACTAGTATGCCTTATCAGATGGAGTTTACCCGTCGAGGCATTGTTTTCAATCTTGACAATCCGGTAAAAGTCCAGCGTGATGAATATGGGGATACTGTCTATTATCGCATCGGACGTCCAGGAATAGAAGCCTTGTTGGACCCTGAATCTACTTTCAATACCCGCCGTCCTACTCCAGAATGGCATCGACTACGCACAGACCTTACTCGCCGTAGGCCAACCGAAATAGCTGCTACTCCATTCCCCAATCCTTCACCGGCTTCGGACACCATTGCCATCATAAGCAATAACGATAGACCCCTCACCGCAGATAGCAATCCGCAGAATAAGCCCACATCAGCAACTGATGTTTCTCAACAGGAAGGACAGGCAACAGATACGACCATCCCTTCTTCCGAGCCAACCGATTCAGCCTCAAGCAGGCCATTGGATGCAGTCGCTAATGAAACTGCAACGCATCCTGAGTCAAATGCTGTTTTGCCTAATGATGAGAGCACTCCCCTTTCGGAAAATGCGTCTCCTGCTTACAACATTTATGTAGGTGAAAACGAGGCTTCATCGCAGTATGGCATGCTTGGACGAACGATGCATGGCCAGGGTGTGGCGCTGGACTTAAATGGGACGCAGACCATCAGCTTGTTTGGTGTCCAAGGAGCTGGCAAAAGCTATTCCATTGGCACTATTACGGAGATGGTATTGCAGTCTATACCGCACGTAAATGCGTTACCAAAACCCCTAGCTGGTGTGATTTTTCATTACAGCGAAAGTCAGGACTACAAACCTGAGTTTACTTCAATGACTTCGCCTAACCGCCGGCCGGGCGAGGTAAGCCGCTTGCGAGAGTGGTATGATGCCCGTCCTCAGGGAATCGATGATGTTGTGTTGGTGGTGCCAAAAGCGAAGCTCGCGGAGCGCCAAGCAGAGTATCCTGACTTGCGAGTAGAGCCACTAGCCTTGTCCTCAGCTGAACTGAGCATTCAAGATTGGCGCTTCCTGATGGGTGCAGTTGGTAGCCAAGCGTTGTACATGAAGCACCTAAACAGCATAATGCGTGATTTGCGGGGGAACCTGACATTGATTGGACTACGCAATGCTATCCAGAATTCTGCCTTATTGAACACCTCGCAACGCGAGTTAGCATTGTCCCGCTTAACCCTCGCGGCAGAGTACTTAGATGATTCCGTGCGATTAGGTCAGCTAATGGCCCCTGGTCGGTTGCTCGTAGTGGATTTACGCGATGAGTTCTTGGACCAGGATGATGCGCTAGGCCTGTTCGTCATCATGCTTAACATCTTCGCGAATGCCCGCTTGCCTGATGGACAGCCCTTCAACAAATTCATTGTATTTGATGAAGCCCATAAGTACATGGGCAACCAAGAGTTGACTGGCAGTATTGTAACGGCTATCCGGGAAATGCGGCATAAAGGCGTAAGCCTGTTAATAGCCAGCCAAGACCCACCGAGCTTGCCTAATGCCATCATCGAACTGAGCACAGCGGTGCTTATCCACCGGTTCAACTCGCCACAATGGCTTAAGCATGTGCAAAAGTCCATTGTTCAGTTTGACAAACTGACTCCTGCCGACCTCTCGCAGCTTGGTCCCGGTGAAGCGTTCCTATGGGCAACGAAAGCGACGAATAAGCTTGTAACACAACAGCCTATTAAGATTGTAACTAGGCCTCGCGTTACCCAGCATGGAGGTAGCACAATTCGCGCTGCCGAGTAATTCTAGTTTTATATCAACTATGAATACAGGGCTGAGTCTTGAAACGACACAAACCATCATTAATCTGGGCCATGCTTTTAATTGGTATGCATACGCCCAAAAATCTTGGCCGAGCTTAGATGATGCCGGTCTCCACGCAGAGATGGGCAAAAAGGTCCAGCACTTGAAGGCCTCTTCAAAACTGTACCTACGGGCCAACGATAACTTTGCAGTCAACAGCTATCTACACCGCAGCTTTCACCACTGGGGTTACCCTCCTGAAGCTCATACCGACTACTGGTATGACATGGTTTTCCTGTATCTCCACCTATACCGCTTGCCTATTCCTACTGAATGCCGCCATTCCCTATATGCTGAGTGGATGAGTCGACGTAAGGGAGCGGCCGAGGCCGCGGCAGCTGAGATTCGAATCGTGTTGAGGTGTAACCAATTAATCTAGGAGCAG
The DNA here is from genome assembly GCF_025979705.1 of Hymenobacter sp. YIM 151858-1. Lineage (NCBI taxonomy): Bacteria > Pseudomonadati > Bacteroidota > Cytophagia > Cytophagales > Hymenobacteraceae > Hymenobacter > Hymenobacter latericius. Next base: position 55,682 of record NZ_CP110138.1, on the reverse strand, counting down.
CGACCTCCCTATGCTCACCCTTGTCAGCGACCCAAAGCAGGTAAAGAAACTGTACACCGAATTTCGGGCGCTGCTCGACAGCAATACCATTTTTCCAGAACACCGACCAGACTTCACCATTGGCCATCGGGGCGGTACGGCCGCTACTGATGCCAACTTTTCGCCTAAACTTAATATTTGGACGAGTCCTGGCCACCTGCAATGGAACGCATTTGGCGTGGGCAAAAGCCCGTCCATGGTTGTCCAAATCAACTTTCAGGATTACAGTCACCGGCCAAGGCGCGTGGGAGCTGTCTTCGCATTGGATGAAGAAAACAGCCCTATCGTATTACATCGCGGCCACATCGGTGGGGGCAAGGCGGGCGTTGGGCGCGGCCTTATGCTCAACGAGTGCCGCAGCGAGAAGGTCTGGTTGCACGAAGAGAATGGCGAGCAAACCGAATGCTTCATAGTCGGCCAGTTGCGCTCGAAATTCTTTGGTCAACAATTGGCCACTTTTGTTCAGGAAGTTCAGCGGGTAAAGGAAGCCGGGGCAAACACAGGCTTAACAGGTATTGCTTCCTCCTTGCTGCAGATAGATAACCGCATTTTTGCTCAGGAGAAGTCTGGCGCTACAACGCGTTCGAGCGCAGGGTCCATGGATTTTACGCATGGCCTCGTGGTTAACGAGTTGGCCCAACGCCTAGGTGGCTTAGCTGCTTCACGCGGTTGGACAGTACGCAATGACCGTCATCGGGACTTAATGCTGATGGAAGGCCGTGACCTGCTGGTGCTCTTCGAGGTAAAAACCAGCGTGACAACTCAGACTATCTGTACGGGCCTGGGACAACTCCTGCTTTACAGTTCAGCTGCTCGCACGGCTAAGTTGGTCCTGGTATTACCTGAAAAGCTTCCTGCTGAAATAGCAGAACAATTAAAGAAATGGCAGGTGCAGGTACTCTGCTATAACTGGGTTGGGACAACCCCTCGTTTCAGTCAATTGAGCAGGGTGCTAGGATAAGGTCTGTGCCATCTGGTAACGTTGGTGTTACTCAGGAGCAAAATCCCATTCAACCAGCAGAAAATTTGTCGGCTGCAATCCCACTTGTAATGCCGCCGCTAACCAGCGGGGCTGTGTAGGGCGCAATCGGTCCTTTTTGCGGCGCTTCAGTTCCGCAAACAACACATCAGGGCCAGCCCAGCCGACGATATCCCAACACCCGGCATAGCTGTTACCATTAGCGTGTGCAATCTGCTGGAGTAACGCCTGCATGTCCGAATTCGGAATAGGCTCATGCTTTTGGCCGGCCAGCCCGGCGTCGGCCCAGCTGGTGAAGTATTTCGGGTTCATTGCCCCAGCACCATAGGTCTCCACCCAACGGGCCTGCCAGCCGGAGAGTCGCAGTAACTCATATACACATAACTCCGCAAAAACGGGCCGTCCCCCAAAATCGATGGCTGGTTTACCACCAAACGTATCGGCCAAGGGGGCTCCTTGCCACCGACGAAGCTGTAATTCGGCCTTGGGAACCTCCACTACCTGACCTGAGATTGTCAGAAGCTCTGCTGAAATAGGACGGAGGAGGCAAGGGTAGGGAAAGCTCATGGGAAAGGTGATAGATAGGTAAGTACGCGAAAGCCCTGCATCTTTGAACTAGGTTGCTGGGCTCGGCACAATAACGCCTTCATACCTGCTCACGCTTTACTCCCTCTCAAAACGCTCTTTCTCCTACCTGCATGCAAGATATTACCTTCGCCCAACTTGCTGAGAAAAAAGCTTTTCTTGACGTTTTGCGGACCCACCTCGCGGGGGATGTGACGCCTGCCTGGGAGCAGGGCTTGCTGTCCCTCATGGATAATGTATTCTCCACGTTTTTTGCGCTGGAAAGACCCGAGGTGATAACCGAGATTCAGCGGGTCACGGTTAATCGCCGGGTCATTGGCAGCAATAGCCGCCTACAAAATATTGGCTTAATCAAATACCCCCCCGCCGACAAAGTTGCTAAATACGGACGGTGTAACATTCAAAGAAGCAGTGTCCTCTATGCAGGGTTTAACTACTTAACCATTCTGAGTGAGCTCAAACCTGAGGAAGGCGATTTGATTACAGTCAGCCACTGGGAAAACACAGAAAGCACTCCCATGCGCTGTTTTAGCATCATAGGACATCAGCCACCTGACAGCATCAACATAGGCACTTGGGAGATACGTGAAGCCTTCGAGCAGCAAGTGCGACAATTCCCCCCTCACTTACGGGAGCTTTTTACGCTCCAAGTGGAATTCTTAGCCGATGCCTTCTCCCGGCTGGTTCGGCCGGGTTCCCACCTTAACTACCTGTTCAGTGCCTTTTTTGCGGGCAAGATAATGGGAAGCGAGATTGGAGGTGAAGCTATTATCTACCCGAGTGTACAACAACGATTGTCCTTTGATAATATCGCCATTAAGGCAAATGTGTTCGATAGAGTTTTCCGGTTAAAAGAGGCCAAGGAAATGGTTGTGCTGGCTAGCCCCTTCGGGGAAAAGGGCTATTCAACGGGAACATTCAGTCACAGCACAGGACGCGCCAAAGAGGTCCAGGAAGGTGGGCAACTCAATTGGATAAATAGCTATGATGAGCGTACAATGACTGGTTTTGAGCGGGAGTATAAGATAAGTTTTAGCTAGGGTTCTTCGCTCTTCAGAACCAGATTTCATCGCTCAATCCCTCCGGCATTACGATTAGGTATATTGGCTGGACTACGTTCCTGTACCAGATGTGCTTTCTCCATAACGCTTAGCGCACTTTTCAGGTCGACCACTTCGCTGCTACCTCTCAGAGCCGGAATCTGCTCTGCAGCATCGATGGCCTTGCCTACATTCACTCGATTTAGGCCCCCAATGAAAGGCGTACGTTCTACGTGACGGGCAACTTCCTGCAGCCGGGCCGCGTCGAGCCCCTTCCCGTGCTCGCGCAGGGCTTGAGCAACATGCTTAGCGGCTTGCTTGAAAACAGCCTGAGCCTCCTCGTGAGTCATAGGCAGCGGAGTCTTCGCTTCTGCCTCTTTTGCCACCGCCAACGTCTGAACCTTCTCCGCCGCTACTCGAAACCGTCTGGCATCCGTCTGGTCCTGCCGCGCATCTGGACCCTGCAACGCGGGATGCTTGATAATCTTCTCCGCCGCCTGCTGAAACTGCTTTAAGTGGCTCTGAATTGCCGCGGGGTTTAAGTTCGTTGCCTCTACCCCCTTCCCTACCGCCACGCCCTTCTCGTAATTGCCGGCGCCGGGCATGTTGGCCACGATGTCCATCACCCGGTAGCCGGTCACTTCCAGTTCGCGCCGAGCGTCCATGGCTTTCATCTCCGGGGACAACGCGGCCAGGGGACGCGCCTGGCTGGGGTCGCGCCGCAGTTCGGCTTCGAGGCCTGGCGCCGGGCTGATGACCTGCTCAAACATGGCTTTCAATGCCTGCAGGTTCTTCGCTGCCTCTTCGGGTGCGTGAGGGCGCACGATGGCCAGGTCGCGGGCTCGGTTGAGCGTGGCCGGGTCGATGCGAGCGAAGTCGACTTGGTAGCCGGCCTCCTGGCCCAGCTGCACAAACGTGGCCTGCAGCGTGCGGCCGTTGCCGTCCCGAAAGGCGTGGGTGTGGTTGTACTGGTCGAGGTAGTAGGCCGCGCGCTCGGCAAATTTTTCCTCCGACAGTCCCTTCAGGTAGTTCTCCTGGCCCAGCTGCGCGCCGATGGCATTCAGCCGCTGCTCAATCTCTTTGTAGGGCGCGTAGGTCATCGTTTCCTTGAAGCCGGTGACGTACGTGGGCTTGTGGCCCTGAAACTCGCGGTCGGCCCGGGTTTCGCCGGCCCACTGGTAGACGCCCTCAAACAGCTTCTGGTGCACCTGCTTAAGGTGGGCGTGGTCGTAGCGCCCGCCGGGGATGCCGCCCTGCAGGTTGAGCCGCTGCAGGCGCAGCAGCGAGGAGTCGGTTTCGGCCTGGGCCAGCTGCTGGGGGTCGGTAATGCCCAGCCGGTTTATCCGTACTCCGTTTTCGTCGCTGAATCGGTCGCCGGCTACCATCAGCGCGCGGCTTGGTCCTCGGGGCTGGCCGGGGAAGCGCCCGGCTGGTAGCGCGCCAGCAGCAGCGCGTCGTTGAGTTCAATGGCCTCGTCGATGCTCAGTTCGCCGTCCACGTAGCGCTGCATGATGGCCACGCTCTCCGGGCTCGGCGCCGGGCCGTTGCTCATCAGGATGGCAATGGAGTTGTTGGCGCCGCGCTCCCGCTCCTGGCGGGCCGCGAGCTGCTCGGGGTCCAGGCCGGCCGGGGCCGGCGTAAAAAAGCTCTTCATCATCGGAATGGAAGTCTAGGTGTTGGGTACTTACTTAACAGCAAAAAGTGGCTTAACGTCCCTTTCTGCTGGGTTTTCGAGGCTATTCGACCTCGTTCTTGGTGGCTCCTGCTAAGGTATTTGCGTGCAGGGCCAGGGTTTCTCGGACCTGCTGGCTGACGCGCCGGTAGTTCTCCTGAACCACCACCGTGAGCGTGGCGGCGCTATCTTCTTCGCTGTCGCCGAACGTGGCCACCGGGTGCAGCGGGAAACGCTCCGGGGTGGCATCGGCCCGGGAGATGATACCCTGGAAGAAGGTGCGCTCGGTTTCCACGGTCTGCCCGATAAACTCGCCCTGCTGCAGGCTGATGGCGTCCTGCACCCGCACCAGGTTGCGCTCCTGGTAGCTGGTGCTCAGGTTGGAACTGTGGCTGCCGCGGCTGCCAGCCCCGCCCTGGCTCTTGCCGGTGCTGGTGCTGTGCATCTGCTTGTCCTCCCGGCCCACGAGCTCGGAAATGAACTTGGCCGTGTCGAGGGAGTTGACCTTACCGAAAAACTGGTTGTTGAGGTTGGAGACCATAACCTTCATCTTTTCAGGCCCATAGGCGTCGGTCATCTGCGCCAAATCCTGGGTCATGTAGATGGTGGCCACCTTGTTGCTGCGGGCCGTGGCGGGCAGCAGTTCCAGCCCCGGCACGTACACCGTGGCGGCCTCGTCGAGGAACACATAGCTGCGGTGCTTGTGCTGCTGGTTCATGAGCTTGATGGCCACGGTGATGATGCAGCTGACCACCGGCGAAAAGGTTTCCTTTAGCGTGGGGTCGTTGCCGATGCAGAGCAATGCCGGCTGCTGGGGGTCGTTCAGGTTCAGCGAGAACCCCTCCCCTTTCGCCTCGTCGGGCGTGAGCACCCACACGATTTCCGGGGAGTTGATGCGGTTCAGTATCACCTGCAGCGTGCCCACCACGGCGGCTACCTGCTTCTCAGCCCGCTGCTCCACGGCCGTCACAATGCTGCGCACCATGCCGGCGCACTCGGGGTCGGTTTCCAGCATCGAGAGCACGTGCTTGAAGTCCTTGTGGATGGCCGTGGCCACCACGTGGGGAATGGTGCAGTAGCGCGGGAAGTGCTTTTTGTAAAACCAGATAATGCCCGTCAGGTAAGCCACCGCGCTGATGTCGAAGAACTCCATCTTGCGGATGCTGGCCGGGTTTAGGTTGTTGATGATGGCCCGCGAGTATTCCTCGGCAAAAGCCACCACCGGCATGTCCGCGGCTCGCAAGGGGTTGACCCGCTCGCTGCGCGTCAGGTCGCGGAAGTTGATGACGTGCAGCACCACCGCCGGCTCGGGCTCCCCGTTGGGCAGTCGCCGCGGCGCATCCGGCCGGCGCCCGGCCAGCTCCAGCGCCTTCTGCGCCGTTTCCGCCAGCACCGGGAACTTGAAGTCGTAGATGAGTCCGGCAAAATTCTTGGCCGCCAGCTGCTCAATCACGGGCTCCCCGATGGAGTACGTTTTGCCCGCGCCGGCGCCGCCCAACACCAGCACGCCCCGGTAGGGATTGGGTACGTTCACCCAACCGCCCCCTTCCGTGGGCAAGCTGAACCCATCGGGTGTATCTACCTTCTTGCGCTCCACGCTCAGCCCAAAGTCCGGGCTTTTGGTCAGCGCCCGCAGCAGCCCCACCACAAAGCCGCTGGCCAGCACCAACGCCGCCGTCACGGGGTAGCCCACCCGGATAAAGCCGGCTGGGTACGACGCGATGCCGAGCAGCACGTAGGCGCTGAGCAGGGCCAGGCCCGCGCAGCTGGCCACCACGAGACGCACGGCCTGGGGCCGTAACGGCTTGCGGCGGGCCTGCCCCGGTTTGCGCGCCGGTGCCGGTTGCAGAAATACCAGAGCCAGGGCTACGAGCAGCAGTAGTCCCCGCAGGTACACGCCGGCCGCGTCGTAGAACCGACCGGCCTTCACCAGCACCTTCTGTTGAAATCCCTGCCCGGCGGTGGCCACGCGCAGGGCCGCCGCCCCGCCCGTATGCACTACCTGGTCGCCAGCCTGGCTCGTGGTGGTGGCCAGTTCGGCAGCCGGCTTGCCCACCACGGGCGCCGCTTGCCGCCGCAGCCGCGTGCGCCGCGCTTCGGCCCGCTGCCGGTTTAGTACGGCCAGCCGGGCCGCGAGGCGCTGCCCTGGCGTCAGCCGAGGAGCCTGCGCGGCCTGGTGTTGCGCGGCGCGGGCCGCGGCCAGCTCCGCGGGGTGCAGCAGCACGTACCACTCGCCGGCCAGCAGGCCCGCCAGCAGCAGAGCCAGGATGAGCAAGACGGATTGGGAAGCGGCCGCAGGCCGGGGTGGTTGGTGTGGCATGGGGGGTAGGAAAAAGGGGGCTTACATCTCGATATCCAGCTCGGCGCTGCGGCGCCCGGGCTTCTCGGCTACCTGCTCGGTGCGCTCGTCCCGGGTAGCTTGGGCGTTGCGCACCAGGTGTTGGACCGCGTGCAGGGCCGTCACCGCCTGGCGCTGCGGGGCCGGGGCCTGTTCCCGCCCGGTGCGCAGCAGCTGCAGGGCGTTGTCGATGGGCCGGCCGTCGCGAGCACGCTCCTCCACCCGGCGCAGCATCCGGTAAAACGTCTTGTCAAACTGCCGGGCCTGGGCAATGGCCTGCACCTGGTCCGGCGCCAGGCGCTGCTCCCGGGGCACCAACTGGTTGATGGTGGCCACGCGCCCGGCAATCTTATCCAGCCGGCCGGCATCGTAGGCCGGGTCGCGTGGCCGGGCTGCCTGGGGCCGCAGCTTCTCGTGCGCCTGGGCTTCGTAGCCGAACTGCTGCTCAAACTGCCGGCCGGCCGCCGCTTGCCAGCGCATCAGGTCAAACCGCTGCCGGCGCCCGCCGGGGTTGAGGGTCAGCTTTTGCTCCCGGTCGCGGGCGCTGACGATGATGTGCACGTGCGTCTGCAGGCCCGCGCGCTTGGCGCCGGCCTTGGCAGTGCCCGCCACTACCTCGGGGTCCGTTCCCCGGTGGGTGCGGTCCTGGTGGAGGATGGCGCCCCATACCAGGTTTTGGCTATCCAGCTGCCGGCCACCGGGCAGCCGGAAGTTCTGCGCGTACTGGCCCATGACCTGCCGGGTGTACGCCTTGAGCTTGTCGGGGTCGTTGCCGATGTGGGCCAGCTCCTGCTCGCTGGGACTCAGCACCAGCGAGTAAAATTTGGCCTCCGTGGCCCGCAGTCCTTTCACGTTGGAGTCGATGCGTTGCAGCAGCTGCGCGGCGCCGAGCTCGTCCGAGTCGGCGTTAAAAAACGTTGCTTCCTGCCCCTCCCCTACCGCTTCGTGCTGCAGATAATTCAGTGTTTGCGCGCAGCTGCCGGTATTGGTATACGCCGCTTTGCCGTGCGTTTTGGGGTTGATAAGTTTGACGTACATCGGCCTTTTAACCTGCTTTAAGTTCGCTGGAAGTAGCTCCTTCTTCTCCCGATTGCCCCGGATTTACTTTTCTTTCCACTGGCGCCTCGTGCTTTCCCGGGCCCTGTTTGCTGGCGGTCAGCAGCGCTTCTTTTACCTGCCTTTCTACCGCTTCTTCGTTGCGCTGGCGCAGCAATTGGAGTGCCTGCTGCTGCCGCTGCAGCTGTGCTTCGCTGAGCGTTTCCAGCTGCGTGTTCAGGTTGCTCACCAGGATTTCGTTCATGCGCAGCACCCGCTCCAGCGTGATGCGGGTACGCAGCATTTCTTCCAGCATGGCCGTGAGCAGCGTGCGCTCCTGCTCCTGCATGAAGCCGAAGACCCGGTCACCCAGCTTTTTTATCTGCTGCATGATGAGCTGCCCTTCGCGTGCTTCCGTGGCCCGGGGGTCGAGCCCTCGGGTGGCAAAGTACTCCACGGCCGCACTGGTGTAGGTCCCCAGGCTGGCGCCGACTTCCGCGGCAGCTGCGTCGGCTTTGCGGTAGGCAATGCTGTCGAGGGTAACCCGTTTGCGAAGCGCTGTACTCATGACATGTATGTTGTTGTTAGGCTCGCGGCCCACATTTACATCTGTAAACCAATTACTTACATTCAGATGGCCCGCTAAAACAGCTCTGCTGGTTTATAAATAACTCAGGAATAGCGCGTTAGCTCTACGCCTGAGTTGTTCTTCTTGCTAAGACCATTATACAGTTAGCAATAAGTTAGTAAGAAGCTAGTACGGAGCTTTGAACATTAGTGTTAGCTCCCGGGGCACTTCGCTTTCATTTGCCATCTAGGTTCTGAATCAAACCCGTTGCAACAGACTATGCACCCAGGCTCCTCCAACACCTGATTTGGCTAATTGCTGGTTGCTGGCTTTGATTCAATTATGCCGCATTGCAGCTCAAGGGCACGCCGACGCGGGTTTTAAGCTGCTGGGTTCAAATCAACAGTTCTGCAATTCTGCATTTCTGTTGCTGATATACGGCACCTGCTAGCTCTAACTGGTCGCTTGTGCCGCAATTCTGCTTTTCTGTAGTTCTACACTTCTACCAGTTGTGCCCTTACGCGTCGGCTCCGTGCTTTCTGCTTTTGTGCAAATCTGTTGTTCTGTTGTTTTGTATTTCTGTTAAATTCACGCACTCACTAGCTACCCGCCCCATCTAGCTGCGGTTCTGCAAAAACACACTTCTGCAAACCTGTTTTTCTGTTGTTGTGTGATTCTGTTTTTTTGTTATTTGACTTTTCTGCAACTTGACAGAACCGCATGACGACAGAAAAGCAGAAATACTTTTCTGTTTAAAAACACTTCTGCTTTTCAGCAAAAGTGTTGTTCTGCGCTTCTGGCTTTCTGCTTTTCTATTACTTTTGGTTTATTGTCCTGCCGGCGCGTTGCCCCGGTACCTACCTACGCCTCAACCCCACACCCACTATGTCCAAGGTTATCAGCTTTGCCACCCAGAAGGGGGGCTCCGGTAAATCCACGCTGGCTCTGGTGCTCGCTGCCCCGCTGGCAACGGAGTACGGCTTGCGCATCGCCGTCCTCGACTGCGACTACCAGCAGAGCATTGTCAAGACCCGCGAGCAGGTGGACGCGGCCAACTTCGCCAAGCTGCGCGAAGTCAACCCCGACGCCCAGTATCCCTACGACGTGTACCCCTGGCAGCTGAGCCAGATTTTTGACTTCATCGATAATCCCGAGCACAACTACGACCTCATCATCATCGACGTGCCCGGCCGCGCCGACGGCGACGATGTGTTCAACGCCCTGACGGCCTGCGACGCGGTAATAGTGCCCCTGGTGTCGGATTACCTGGACCGGGCCTCCACGGCCGAATTTATGACCATCCTGGAGGCCATCAAGAAAGCCGCCGACGACGCCCAGATTGACTTCCAGTACTACGGCCTGCCCACCAAGCGCGTGGCGGGGCAGCGGGAGGAGAAAGAGATGGACGACTACATCGATGGACTGGGCCTGGCGCGCTTTAACTCGTACCTGGGCCACCGCAAGGCCTACACCCGGGCCTCGACGCTTTACAGCCTGCTTAACCCGGCCTGGTCGCGCTACGCCGGCGGCTCCAAGGACACGAGCGAGGAAATCCGCCGCGTGTGCGAGGAACTCATCGAGCGCCTGGGCTTGCCCGACCGCCGTTCTACCGCGGCTACCACCGTATCCACCGCTTCAACCTCCGCTAAGTAATGGGCTTCGAGAAACCACAAATCACGCCGCGGCGCCGCATTGAAGTACCCGAAGAGGCTCGCCAGCAGGCCCGGGCGGGAATGGGAGGGGAGGCCACCCGCACGGCCACCACGCCGCCGGCGCCGGTAGAGCCCATTGCGCCCCCCACGCCCACAGCTGCGCCGGTAGTTGCGGCCCCTGCCCCTGAACCCGCAGCTGTGGCGCCGCAGCCCACGGTCTCGCAACCAGGACCACCGACAGCCGCTCGGGCGCGTGCCTCCACGCGGGGCCGTAAGACCGCCGCGGCCGCGGCACCAACCCCGGAGCCCGAAGTGCCCCTGCATACGGTGCAAATCGCCAAATCCGTGGTGCAGGAGATTAAGATGAGCCTGCTGCTGGCCACGCCGGGTCCGGACACCCCGACTACCATCAAGAACTACCTGGAGGCGGCCCACCGCCACTACGATGCCTACCTGCGTAAGTCTGGCAAGCTGCCGGTTAAGTAGGGGAGGGGCTTCTCTCCGCCGACTCAGTGCAAGCAGCCTCTTCGGGGGCTGCTTTGCTTTTGGGCGGTGGGGGAGGAGAGGCGCCAGGCTGCGTGCGATACCCTCTGGCTGCGCTCACTTTTTATAAGCGCCGGTCGTCTGGCAGCCCGCCCTTGCCCGCAGGCGGCGCAACTGCTGTGTTCCGCCGAGGGAGCTAAACCGCGCACCCAGGGCAAAAAGAGGGCATTTACTGCGGATAGAGGCCTGGGGTTGCGCTTATAAAACGTGCTAGTTGGCCGCTGGGAGCACTGCAGGGACTTATAAAAAGTGGTAATTCATTGTTAGCTAATAGTTAGCAAAAAGTTAGTAAGCATCTGTTTGACCTTGAAAAAAGTTGGAATGACTTATAAAAAGTGGTGCAGAGCACCGATTCCCGTCTCGGCTTCGAGAAGCTGTATTCGCTTATAAAACGTGAGATTAACTTTGAATCAGTAACTAACGTCTTAAAAAAGTGCAATCCCTTAATGACGTCTGTTTTCTTCTGTTCGTTGTGTTGTTTTCTTGTTTGTTTGGCTGGTGGTTTGCAGCCGACCATCTAAAAGCTTATCGAGGGGGGTAACATCAACCTTTGTGAGTTATTTGCTATTACTTGTTCTATTTGTAGGGCTCATAACTCGCTGATACACAGTAGTATATAATGGTATAAAACCACTTTTTATAAGCGAAAAACCACTTTTTATACCTTTTATTACCACGTTTTATAAGCGAACTCTCACGTTTTATAAGCCTAAAGACCACGTTTTATAAGCCAAAAACCACGTTCAATTACCACTGTGGTTTTTTATCCTCTGCGGGCTTACATTTGCCTTATCCCGCGTCCGTATCTGCTACCCTATGAAGCCCGAAGAAACTGCCGTTGTGGTGGTGGAGCCCACCCCCGTTGTTCGCCAGCACAATGCCATCACCCAGGCGCGCTACGACTACACCGCTTGCCAGCTCGACATATTCTTCTACCTGCTCTCCCGGCTACGCCGGGACGACACGGCCGACCAAGAATACACGATTTACGTGAAGGATGTGGAAGCGCTGACCGGGCGGCAGTGGAACTACCAGCAGCTGCGCGAAGCGACGGCCGACATGGGCTCGCGGATGTTCGAGGTGGAAAGCGAGCGCACCTACCAGCAGCTGTGGATGTTTCAGCGCGTGGAGTACATCAAGGGCAAAGGCTGCCTGCAGATTCAGCTGGCGGCGCCAATTCGCCCCTACCTGTTCAACCTCAAGGAAAATTTTACGTCCTACCAGCTGCACTCGGCCCTGAAGCTGAGCAGCAAGTACGCCAAGCGCATCTACCAGCTGGTGAGCCAATGGAAGGACAAAACCTCGACCCGTACCTACCCACTGGACGAGTTCAAGCAGATGCTGCACCTGAAAGACCCCAAGGGCAAGGAGCCGGAGCTGTTTCAGAACATCAGCCAACTTAAAGCCCGGGTGCTCGACATTGCCGTGCGCCAGGTCAGCGAGCACACCGACCTCAAGATTGACTACGAGCTGGTCAAGAAGGGCAGGGCCTACGACGCGGTGCGCTTCACCATCGCCCGCCAGCACCCCCAGCAGCTGCCCATCCCGTTCGAGCAGCCGGCTGAGGACGCCCGGGCCTTCGCTGCCCGGCAGCACCTGGACGCGCTGGGCATTACCCAGCCGCAGCTGGTGGCCACCATCCTCGGGGATGCCAAGCACCTGGACCAGCTGTTCAAGTTCACCTACCAGCTGAAAACCGATAAGGTCAAGGCGACTAAAAATCCGGGTGGGCTGTTTTTGAAAATCTGCGGGTTGCGCTAGGTGCTTGCCTTCGGCTGGTGCGCCGTAGCTAATGGTGAGCGTCGTCGTAGTCAGGGAAAAAAGCCACAGGTTTTATACCGCTGCCAGTACAACCGGTTGCGGGACATGGGCAACGGCGGCAATTAAAATAATGCGCAATAAATTGGGCGCTATCAGGTATTTTTGCTCATCATATTGCGCATTATGCCAAAAGAATCCGTTGTCCTGTTACCACGATTGCAGCAGCTGCTGACGCAGACGGGGGAAAACATCCGCCTGGCCCGCCTGCGCCGCAAGCTCAGCGCGGCCCGGGTGGCGGAGCGCGCGGCCATCAGCCGCAACACCCTGCACGCCATCGAGCAGGGCGCTGCCACGGTGAGCATGGGGGCCTACCTGCAGGTGCTGTTCGTGCTGGGGCTGGAAAAAACCCTGCTCCAGCTGGCAGCCGACGACGTATTGGGCCGCAAGCTGCAGGATGCCGAACTGGTGGTTAGCGCCCGCGCCCCGAAACAATCTGCTGGCGAGTAGTTCCATGGCCAAAACCGCTGAACGCCGCCAGCTCTACGTGTACGCCGACTGGCAGGGTCTGGCCGATGGACCGCAGCTGATGGGCACGCTCTCGGCCGTGCCGGTGCGGGGCAAAGAAGTGTTTTCCTTTGCCTACGACGCGCAGTGGCTGGCCCAGCCGCAGGCCCAGGCGCTTGACCCGGCGCTGCAGCTGTTTGCCGGGCCGCAGTACCTGCCGGAAGACCAGTCCAACTTTGGCCTGTTCCTGGATTCCTCGCCCGACCGCTGGGGGCGGCTGCTCATGCGCCGGCGCGAAGCCGCCCTGGCCCGGCAGGAGGAGCGCCGCGAGCGGCCGCTGCTCGAATCGGACTACCTGCTGGGGGTCTTCGATGGCCACCGCATGGGCGGGCTGCGTTTCAAAACCGACCCGGCCGGCCCGTTTCTCAACGACAACCGGGCCATGGCGGCCCCGCCGTGGACGTCCCTGCGGGAGTTGGAATACGCCAGCTTGCAGCTGGAGCGGGTGGACGCGCCCCAGGACCCGGACTACCTTAAGTGGCTGTTTATGCTGGTCGCGCCTGGCTCCTCACTGGGCGGGGCGCGGCCCAAGGCCAGCGTGGTGGACGAGCACGGACAATTGTGGATTGCCAAGTTCCCCAGCGGGCAGGACGAGCACGACGTCGGCGCCTGGGAAGCCGTCGTGAACGAGTTGGCCCAGGCCGCCGGCCTGCAGGTGGCCACCGGCCGGGCCCAGCGCTTCAACAGCCGCCACCACACCTTCCTTTCCCAGCGCTTTGACCGCACGGCCACCGGCGAGCGGCTGCACTTTGCCTCGGCTATGACCCTGCTGGGCTACCAGGACGGCACGGACCACCAGGACGGGGCCAGCTACCTGGAACTGGCGGGCCTGCTCATCCAGCAGGGCGCCCAGGTGGCCGGGGACCTGACGGAGCTCTGGCGGCGCATCGTGTTCAACATCTGCGTCTCGAACACCGACGACCACCTGCGCAACCACGGCTTTCTGCTCACGCCCCGGGGCTGGCGCCTCGCGCCGGCGTTCGACCTGAACCCCATCCGCTACGGGCAGGGCCTCAAGCTCAACATCTCCGAAACAGACAATGCGCTCGACCTTGACCTGGCCCGGGAGGTAGCCCCCTACTTCCGCCTGTCGGCCGCACAGGCCGAAACGGTGCTCGCGCAGGTTGTGGCCGCGGTGCGGCAATGGCCGGACGTGGCCAGCCGGTATCAGGTCTCGCGCACCGAGCAGGAGCTGATGGCGGGCGCCTTCGAGGCGGCGCAGTAACCGGCAGAACAGCTCGCAGGCCGTTTACCAGCACGGAGCGCGTAGGCCGCAATGGCTAAAGTGGAGCCGGATACGTTGCCAGGCACCCCCGCTTATATGCTTCGTATTCGGGCTGGGCATCCGCCAGGTCGTCGGGGAATGCGTCGAACTGCTCGTCAGCATAAGCCCAAGCCCGAAGCTCCCGCCCTCTCTCCGCTACCGGGTCACGGTCGCGAGTACCGGGTAATGGCCGGTCAACGTCATCATGGGCGTGCCCCGATTCGTGCATGATGTCAAAAATCACTTCCCTTTTGCTGCCAAAACGGGGCTCTTTCTTTATCCAGAGATAAAAGGCCCGTCTCCCATCGGGGAGTGTCGTAGCACTACAGGTGGACCAGTCCTTGTCGTACAGGGAAAGCCCGATGTTCTGCGCGTAGGAATTTCTGATGAGTGCTTCGAGAATGCTATCATAAGCCGGGAGATTAACCCAGGCTTTAAACTCCTTGATTTTCATCTCGATTTGAGCGTCAGAAACCATACCGGAAGGGTCGCGGGAAATAACATCCAGCTCAAAGCTAGGCTCAGAGCGGTTAATCATCCCGGCACCGGGCACGGGGCATGATTTGTTGCCCATTGATACCCCTTACTCCGCGGCCGCTTCAGCGCGCACGACGGCAAAGAGGTCCTCTTCGGAGACATTGAGCACCCGCGCCAGCTGCTGCAGTTCGCCGACGGTGCAGGTACCGGGGCTGCGCTTGCGGGTGTCGTAGGTACGGGCCGACACGCCCCAGGCTTCCACGATGCGCTTGCGCGTACCGGCAACTTCCAGCAACTCGGCCAGGGTGGCGGGGTGGTGTACGCGCGGCGGGCTGGTCAGGGGCTCGGTGAAAGCCACGGTGGGGGAGGGCACTTTAGGCATGGAAGAAAGGCTAAAAAGGCACAGAATAAAGCGCGAAAGGTAGCCTGTCTACGTGCTAGCTGCTCACTTGGCTATAATTTCTTTTTCTTTCGGGCCCGTCTTCTGAGGCCAGCGTTTGCTCTTCCCAGCGCCCACACTCGGTCACGGCCAGGGCCAGCCACCGTTCTAGTCGGGCCGCATCGGTGCACCGGCGCATAAACGCTTCGGCGGCCTGCCGGCGAGCCGGCGCAATGGCCGGGTGCTGCAGGATGCAGCGCAGTTCCGTGCGCAGGGCCTCCAGTTGAGGGCAGAGGCCGGTAGCGGAGGCAATGGATGTATTCGAAGTAGCAGGCATCGGCGGTAAGCGGTGAGGAGTGAAACGGGCAGGCAGCGCGGGAGCCGCTCCGGTACCGGAGCGGCTCCCGCGCTGGGTTCAGCGCAGCAAAGCGGACTTCATCAGCAGCACCGGACCGGCCACTACGTCGACGGGCGAATAGTGCTCCAGGGGGTAGGTTTCGTACCACAGGGCCGTGGCCAGCGGGTTGATGGGGCGCCGGCGGTCTTTGCCCTCGTCGTCAAACACCAGGATGTAGCCCTCGTAAGGCCCATGCTGGGGGCAGTGCACGTCGATGTAGTTGGCTTCCAGCGCGGCGTACAGTTGGGCCAGGCCAAAGCTTTTGCGGCCCTTTTCGGGGCGTAGCTCGCGGGTGCTGCCGTCCACGCCCAGCAGCGTGGCGGCCCCCTCGGCGGGCAGCATGCCCGCGTGCTGGGTCAGGAAATACGTCCCGAGGGCCTGGCGAGTGGCGTAGGCAGCACCGCCTACTACCTGGAACGGGCCGCCATCGTAGCTCGTCGTCGGAAAGAGCTTGCCCGTGGTGCCACACAGGGCCACAATGTGCGCGGGCTGGCCGGGCGCGGTGCGCAGAAACAGGCGGGGCGGCAGCGGGAAGTTGGCGCCCTCGGGCCTCACCAACTCAGTGTTGTGCAGGCTGAAAAGCAACGGTTTGGCGACAATTGAACGGGGCGCATTTTCCATAATACAGAGCTGATTTATTGATGCTTGCCTCTGTATATTAAACGAAACAACCGCTCCGCTCGTTCTCTTTTTTACCTATTTTATGTATCTTTTTGCTCTTTTTAATCAGTCTTCTTTGCCCCACTGCCCGCATTAGGTGTCCCAACAAACAAGCGCAGCCGCCGAGTTTGGCGGCTGCGCTTGTTTGTTGGGACACGGCTGGAACTCAAGATTGCTCGGGACCGGCGTCAAGCAGCCCGCCGGAAAGGCGCCGGCGGGAGGTACGGCTGGTAGCGGGAGGGTCGGGTAGAGGCTCAAACCAGTCGCGGTAAGCCGTTGTCAGCCGGTCGGCCACGACGGCCAGGCGCTGCTGCTCGCCGGCGCGCTGCACCCAGATGTGGGCGCTGCCGCAGCCCACCTCGTAGCCGGGACCCAAGAGCTTCTTCACCGCCCCCGCCAGCCCGCGCAAATCGGTGGTATGGGTGTGAGCCTGCACGTGCCGGCGCAGGGCCAGCAGGCGGCGTTGTTCGGCCGCATTGACGGGTTGCTGCTCAATGGCCAGGTAGGCCTGCTGCGGAGGAAACGGGTTGGAGAGGGCGGCGGAGTTGGGTTGCTGGGGCATGGGAAGAGGGTAAACGTTAGGGAAAGCGCGGGTAGCAGGGTCGTTCAGGGCACGGCCAGGTAGCGCGGGTCCTGAAAGCCGGCCAGCAGCCGGGCCGTGGCAAAGGCGGCGAAATGGCCGCGGCGGTAGTCGGCGTGCAGCTGGCCCACGTGGGTAAACTCGTAGCGCAGGCCCGTATGCCCCAGGGGTACCAGGAACTGGTCGGCCTCCTCGGCGCTGAAGCCGCTCAGGTCGCGCCCGCCCCGGCTGAGCAGCAGCTGCACGCCGGGCCGCTCTCCCGGGCCGCGCTCGTAGACTTCGTAGATGAGGCCCACCGCGTGCTCGCGGGGGTAGAGCACGGCGTCGCCGACGGTTAACTGCTGGGCTGCGGGCATACGAATGGAAATAGCGTGAATGGCGGGAGCCCCTCAAAGCAGCAACAGGCGGTACTGCCCGGCCTGGTCTTCGCGGGTGGCGCGTACGGCTTCGCGGGCCAAGGGCCGCAGGGCGTTGACCAGCGCGTCAAGCACCTGAAAGTCTTCAATGGTGGCCACCCCCACCGGCAGGCGCTCGGCTACTTCGAGCGTGAGGCCTTCGCTGCTCAGGCCGTAACCGCGCTGCTGCATATCAGCTTCGATGTCGGTGAGCACGGCGGCTACCCGCGCGCGGTAGTGGTTCCAATCGGGGTCCCCGAAAACGGGGGCTTCACTTGCATTCATGGGGCGGTAGGGGAGAAGAGGGTGAAAAAGCAACCAGCCAGGTGGGCAGCCGCCGGCCGCGGCTGCCCGACCGGGGCTTATGCGGCCGCTAGCCAGCTGAGTTCAGCCGCTCTGTACTGTTGGCTCACTTCGTCTTCTTCGGGTACCAGCTCCACCACCCGGGGCGGCGCGGGAGCGGCCACCGGCTCGCCCTCCTCGACCACACCCAAAATAAGCTTGGCGGCGCGCTGAGCCTTGCTGGCCGCCTGCAGCACCAGCTTTTTGTCGTTTTTCAGACGCTCCAGCCAAGACTGGATGTAGGCCACAGCGTTTTCTTCGGTCTGCACCGTATCCAAGCCAGCGGCGGCGCACAGGAACGAGGCGCCCATTTCGGCCGTCAGTTCTTCACGGGCGTAGCTGGCCGAGCGCTTGCCTTCGCCGGCGGTCAGGTCCGGCCGGTCTAGCCGCGAGGCGTGGCCGGTGCTGTGGGTCAGCTCGTGAAACAGGGTCGCGTAGTAGCCTTCGGCGGTGGTGAAGGTGTCCCGCTCCGGCATGTTCACCAGGTCGAGCGCCGGGGAGTAGTATGCCCGCTGGTGCAGGTGTTCAATGGCCGGGCGCCCGTCCCAGTTGCGCACAATGGCCTCGGCCGCCTCAATGGGCGTGTGCGCGTGGCGTTCCACCGCGGGCAGCACAAAGTCAATATTTTCGATGTCCTCTACTGAAAACACGGTGTAGTACTTCAGGAAAGGTGTTTTTTCTTCCTTGCCGGTTTGCTCGTTCTCGCGTACCGACACGTTGTAGTACACCACCGGGTGCCCCTTGGCGCCCTTGCGCACGTTACCGCCCAGGGCCAGGGCCTGCTTGAAGGTTAAAAAGAAAGGCAGCGCGCCGCTGAAGTGCAGCAGAAAGGCGTTGATGCCCGTGTAAGCCGCACCCGTGGCGTAGTTGCGGGGCAAACCATACACCGCGTTCCACGGCTTGCGCCACGGAATGATGCCGCCTTCCAGCGCGGCCACAATGCGGTCGGTTACAATCTGGTAAACGTCGGGGCGGGGAGTAGCGGTACGGGCGGCGTTCTTGCGGGTCTTTTTCATGATAAAGCGCTGTTTTCGTGGGCGTTTATTATACTTATTAAACGAAAAAAGCACCCTTATAGTTTTCTTTTTGCTCTATTTATTATATCTTTTTGCTCTTTTTACACCTCCTTCTTTCCCCCACTGCCCCTTTGTAGCTGCGCCGAAATGACGGTGTGACAGCAGCTTAAAAACCACTTTTTATAAGCGGCAGTGTAGGTTGATGAGCCTTCGGCCAGTCAACTTGCCTGTTCGGTTCGGAGGGGGGCGTGACTGGGTAACACCCGGGGTAGTGCCGGTAGCCTTTCCCAACTTCCGGCTACAATTTTTAGCCTTGTTTCTACTAATTTTATTAGCAGCACGTATTATTGTGGCCACGCCTATGCTACACCACCCATGCGCAACGTCGAATTAATCCCGGTCCACGACTCCCAAACCCCGTTTCTGCTTCCTCTTTTTAGCTGTTCGGTGTCCGCCGGCTTTCCCTCGCCGGCGTCCGATTACACCGATGAGCTGTTTGACCTGAACCGCCTGCTCCTGCGCCACCCCGATGCCACGTACCTGGTGCGGGTAAGCGGGGAGAGCATGAAAAACGCCGAGATTCACGAGGGCGACCTGCTGGCCGTGGACAAGCAGATGGAAGCCGACCACAACCACATCGTGGTAGCCGTGGTGGACGGGGAGTGCACCGTCAAGCGCTTGGTGTGCGAGCACGGCACCTGGTGGCTTAAGCCGGAGAACCCGGACTACCAGCCCTGGGAGATTCACGACGCGGGCGCCGTGCGCATCTGGGGCGTGGTCACCCACGTGCTGCACGAGCTGGTTCCCGGTAAACTGGCGGCCTTGCTGCGCACCCGCGACTAGCTATGTACGCCTTAGTTGATTGCAACAACTTCTACGTGAGCTGCGAGCGGGTTTTTCAGCCCCGGCTCGAAGGCCGGCCCGTGGTGGTCCTGTCGAATAACGACGGGTGTTTGATATCCCGCAGCGCGGAGGCCAAGGCCCTGGGCCTGCAAATGGGGGAGCCCTATTTTCAGGTCAAGCCTCTGCTGGAGCAACACAACGTGGCCGTATTTTCCAGCAACTACGCCCTCTACGGCGACATGTCGCGCCGGGTGATGTGGTACCTGAGCCAGGTAGCGCCGGCGGTGGAAATTTACTCCATTGACGAGGCCTTTCTCGACCTGCACGGCATGGAGCGCTTCGTGGTCAGCAGCCTCGACACCTTTGCCCGCACCGTGCGCGCCAACGTGCTGGCCCGCACCGGCATCCCTACCTGCGTGGGCATCGCCCCCACCAAAACCCTGGCCAAGCTGGCCAACCGTCTGGCCAAGAAAAACCCGGAGATGGGCGGGGTATGCTACCTCGATACGGCCGAGCGCCGCCACTGGGCCCTGGAGCAGGTGGGGGTGGAAGATGTCTGGGGCATTGGCCGGCAGTATGCCCAGAAGCTGCATGCCGCCGGCATTACCACGGCGGCTGGGCTGGCCGGCTGCTCGGAGGCCTTTGCCCGCAGGCACCTGGGCGGCGTGGTAGGGGCTCGTCTTGTGCGCGAGTTGCAGGGCTATCCCTGCCAGGGACTGGCGCCCAGCGAAGACGGTACCTTGTCGCGCCGTACGCTGTGCTGCTCGCGCACCTTTGGCCGGCCGCTGACCGATTTCCCCGATGTGATGGGTGCCGTCAGCGCCTTTGCCTCCCGGGCCGCAGAGAAGCTGCGCCGGCAGGGCGACGCGGCGCATCTGATGACCGTCTTTCTAAGCAAAAGCCGCTACGGGCTGGAGCCGCCCCCGTATTCCTGCTCCGCCGTGCTCACGCTGCCAACTACAACCAATGACACCCTTGAGCTGGTCCGCTTTGCCCGGGCAGCACTAAAACGCCTCTGGCAGCCGGGCAACCGCTACACCAAGGCCGGCGTGATACTCGACGGCTTGGAGCCGGAAGGACAACCACAGCTCACCCTGTTTGAACCCGCGCCCGTTTCGGAAAAACGGGCCAAGTTAATGGCCGAGCTCGATGCGTTGAACCGTCGCTTTGGCAAAGGCACCGTGAAGCTGGCTGCGCTGGTGTTGCCCCCCAGCCAGGCTCGCGCGCCCTGGGAGGGGCAAGCCCAGTGGCGCACGCCGCAATACACCACCCGCCTGGAAGACCTGCTCTTGGTCAGCTAAGTGCGTGCCTTAGCCGTGTCAGGATGCCCGTAAGAAGCGGACAAACGCTTTCGAAGCAGGCAATCAATCTTAAGGGAAGAATCTGATTCAAAGCTGTCCTCGAACACGAGCAAGCCGTCAACGCCTTGGGGCAGCAGCGGCAGGAGCGCCCGAAAGTCGTCGGTGTCAGGCGCCAGCAACGCTTTGAGATGGAGCACATCCATGAACACTTTGTTCACGGCCAGGAATACCCGCCCATTCAATCCGCTGTGGCCATCCTGGCCGAATTTATCGGCCAGCTTATTTCTGATTTTGAGCTCGAAGCTCTCGTCATCCTGCTTCAGGTCGATAACTTTCAGCGGGTACTCATCGGACTCCTGCTCGCTCGCGCTGTCCGCCTCGAGGAGCTTGTTGGGCATGTACACTTCCACGTGAAAGGTATTGCCCCTGGCCGTCTGCACGCTCAGGTCAATGTCCCGCTTTTTGAGCGTTGTCAGCAGCTTGAATTTCGTTTCGAAGCTCACCCTATACCCCCGCTGGTGCAGCGCATACGCCAGCGAAAGCTCGCTCATGGTAGCCAAGAAGTACAGGCCTTCCAGGTTTGTTATCTTTTCCAGGAAGCGCTTCTCGGCCGGTAGTTCAGGAAAAGCCCGCAAGTATACTTCCAGCTTCCGCAGCAGCCGTCTGTAGTGCGCAAAAAGGGCGTCGTCTCGCCCAGTCCGGATGCTGTACCCGGTCATAACCGATACATTCAGCAGATTCAGCTTTTCGCCGTTCCCGCCTAGAAAATCATCCGGGCTACGCTGGGAGCGCAGCGTGCCGGTCCACATCCTCACCACTTTGGCGCCGATAACCCCGCGGAGCCACGGGAACAGCTGGTAGCACAGCTCAAGATGGGCAAGGATATCAGCTACATCCGTAAACAAGCTCATGCTGCTGGGATAAGGGCGGGGGCCAGGTTGCTTTTGCTGTTGAAGTTACTCGGTTTCGGCACTGTACGGGGAAGTTCCGCGCAGCTCAATCAGGAACCTTTGCCGACCGAAGCGGGTACAAGCGGTAGCCGACAATTACCAGCTGTCGTTACCTTTGCCCTCATGCGTCTGTTGTCCCTGTTTTTCGCCTTTTACTTCGCGTGCCTGTCGACGATGACCTGCACCGACGAAGTGCCGGTGTCCCAGGACCAGGCGCACACCACCATCGCCGCGGCGTCGCATGCCGACGGCGGCACGGATGCACTGGGGGATTGGTGCTCCCCGCTGTGCCAGTGCCACTGCTGCCCCGGCGTGGTCATGCCGGTACCGGCTACCCCGGTCCTGCCGCAAGCCGCCCTGCCGGACTGGTCCGAGGCCCAGCGCCACGCCTTTCTCGTGGTAGCCGCTCCAACGCGGGCATCCGGGGCCGTGTGGCAGCCGCCCCAGGCCTAGCCCTTCCCTATTCTTCCTGCTGACTTCCTTCAGGTAGCCTGAGCACGTGCGCGTGTTCAGACTGCCGGCATATGCTCGTGGCAGCCATATGCCGCGGAAGTGCCACGTGCCCCGCCGCCCTGGGCCGGGGCCAGCAGGTCGTGACCGAAGTGTTAGACCTAACCCCCACAGCAACGGATGTTTGACCGGCTGATTCATTTTTCCATTCATAACAAGCTCATCATCGGGCTGCTGACGCTGGCGCTGGTCGTCTGGGGCGGCTACTCGCTGAGTCGGCTGCCGATTGACGCGGTGCCCGACATTACCACCAACCAGGTCGTTGTCTACACGGTGGCCCCGTCGCTGGCCGCCGGCGACATCGAGCGCCTGGTGTCCTTTCCCGTCGAGCAGAGCGTGGCCACGATTCCCGGCCGCGAGGAAGTGCGCTCGTTTTCGCGCTTCGGCCTGTCGGTGGTCACCATCGTCTTCGAGGACCAGATTGACATTTACTGGGCCCGCCAGCAGGTGGCCGAGCGCCTGCGCGAGGCGGAAAGCCAGATTCCGCCCAGCGTCGGCCGGCCGGAGCTGGCGCCCGTCAGCACCGGGCTGGGCGAGGTGTACCAGTACCTGGTGCGGGCCAAGCCCGGCTACGAGAAGCGCTACGACGCCCGCGAGCTGCGCACCATTCAGGACTGGATAGTGCGGCGCCAGCTGCTGGGCACGCCCGGCGTGGCCGACGTCGCCAGCTTCGGCGGCCAGCTCAAGCAGTACGAAGTCCGGTTGGACCCGGCGCGCCTGCGCGCGTTGAACGTCACCACCGAGCAGGTGTACCAGGCCGTGGCCGCCAACAACCAGAACGCCGGCGGGGCCTACCTGGACCAGAAGCCCACGGCCTACTTTATCCGCACCGAGGGCTTGGCCGAGAATGCCGCCGACCTGGGCAACATCGTCGTGCGCACCACCCAGGGCGGGCTGCCCGTGCTCGTGCGTGACGTGGCCGACGTGCGCGTGGGCTCGGCGGTGCGCTACGGGGCCATGACCCGCAACGACGAGGGAGAGGTCACCGGCGGCATCGTGCTCATGCTCAAAGGGGCCAACGCCAACGAGGTCATCCAGGCCGTGAAGCAGCGGATGCAGACCGTGCGCAAGTCCCTGCCCGAAGGCGTCACCATCGACGTGTACCTGGACCGCTCCGACCTGGTGGGCCGTGCCATCGGGACCGTGAAAACCAACCTGATTGAGGGCGCGCTCATCGTCATCTTCGTGCTGGTGCTCTTCCTCGGCAACTGGCGGGCCGGCCTGGTGGTGGCCTCGGTCATTCCGCTGGCCATGCTCTTTGCCATCGGCCTGATGCGCTTGTTCGGCGTGTCGGGCAACCTGCTCTCGCTCGGCGCCATCGACTTCGGCCTGGTGGTGGACGGGGCCGTGATTATCGTCGAAGCCATCGTGCACCGCCTGCACGGCGGGCAGCTGCAGGTGCCGGCGGGCCGCCTGAATGCCGCCCAGATGGACGAGGAAACCTACCACGCGGCCAGCAAGATTCGTTCCTCCGCCGCCTTTGGGGAAATCATCATCCTGATTGTGTACCTGCCCCTGTTGGCCTTGGCCGGCATTGAGGGCAAGATGTTTCGCCCCATGGCTGAAACCGTGGCTTTTGCCATCATCGGCGCCTTCATCCTCTCCCTGACCTACGTACCGATGATGTCGGCGCTGGTGCTGAGCCGCTCCACGGCCAGCACGCGCACGTTCTCCGACCGCATGATGCGCTGGCTCGAAGCCCGCTACCGCCCGGTGCTGGCGTGGGCGCTGCGCCGCCAGGCCCTGGTGCTGGGCTCGGCCGCCGTACTCTTTGCCGGGGCACTGCTGCTGTTTCGCACCCTGGGCGGGGAGTTCATCCCGCAGCTCTCGGAAGGCGACTTTGCCGTGGAGATGCGCACGCTCACCGGCTCCTCGCTGAGCTACACCATCGACAAAAGCCAGCAGGCCGCCGCCATTCTGCAGCGGCAGTTTCCCGAAGTCAAGGAGGTGGTCACCAAAATCGGCGCCGCCGAAATTCCCACCGACCCCATGCCGGTGGAAGGTGGCGACCTGATGGTTATCCTGGAGAAAGACCCGCGCAAGTGGACCTCGGCCCGCACCCAGGAAGAGCTGGCCGAGCGGATGGCCGAGGCGCTGCGCGTGATTCCGGGCGTGACCTTCGGCTTCCAGCAGCCCATCCAGATGCGCTTCAACGAGCTCATCAGCGGCGCCAAGCAGGACGTGGTGCTCAAAATCTACGGCGAAGACCTGCAGCTGCTGGGAGCCTACGCCCAGCGCGCGGCCCGCCTGGTCCGGCAGGTGGAAGGGGCCGAAGACGTGTACGTGGAGCAGGTTACCGGCCTGCCGCAAATCGTGGTCAAGCTCGACCGCAACCGCCTGGCCCGCTTCGGCCTGAACGCCGAGGACGTGAACCGCACCGTGCAAACCGCCTTCGCCGGCCAGACCGCCGGCCAGCTCTTCGAGCAGGAGCGCCGGTTCGACGTGGTGCTGCGCCTGGCCCCGGAGCTGCGCCAGAACATCAACAACGTGCGGCAGCTGCTGGTGGCCACGCCCCGCGGCGAGCAGATACCGCTGGAACAGGTGGCCACGGTGGACCTGCAGGAGGGCCCCAACCAAATCCAGCGCGACGACGCCAAGCGCCGCATCACGGTGGCCTTCAACGTGCGCGGCCGCGACGTGGAAAGCGTCGTGCGGGAGCTGCAGGGCAAGGTCGATGCGCAGCTGCCGCTGGCCCCGGGCTACTACACCACCTACGGCGGGCAGTTCGAGAACCTGCGCCAGGCCACCGAGCGCTTGGGCATCGCCGTGCCCGTGGCCCTGCTGTTGATTTTTGTGCTCCTGTTCTTCACGTTCCGGTCGCTGAAGCAGTCGGTGCTGATTTTTACGGCCATTCCGCTCTCGGCCATCGGCGGGGTGCTGGCCCTGTGGCTGCGGGGCATGCCGTTCAGCATCTCCGCCGGGGTCGGCTTCATTGCCCTGTTCGGGGTGGCCGTGCTCAACGGCATCGTGCTCATCGGCTATTTCAACCAGCTCAAAGCCGAAGGCCGCCAAAACGTCTACCAGCGCATTCTGGAAGGCACGCAGGTGCGCCTGCGCCCGGTGCTAATGACGGCCACGGTGGCCTCGCTGGGTTTTCTGCCCATGGCCCTGTCGCAATCGGCG
The DNA here is from genome assembly GCF_025979705.1 of Hymenobacter sp. YIM 151858-1. NCBI lineage: Bacteria > Pseudomonadati > Bacteroidota > Cytophagia > Cytophagales > Hymenobacteraceae > Hymenobacter > Hymenobacter latericius. The sequence goes on along the minus strand of NZ_CP110138.1, from coordinate 30,669 downwards.
GGGGCGGAAGTGCAACGGCCGCTGGCCACCGTCGTGATTGGCGGCTTGGTCACGGCCACCCTGCTGACCTTGCTGGTGCTGCCGGTGCTCTACGCGTGGTCCGAGCGCATCGCCCAGCCGGCCGAAAAGCCAACGCCGGCCCCGGTCCTGCCGGCTTCCCTGGTCCTGTTCCTGGGCTTGCTTGGCGGGGTGCTGACGGGTTCGCCAGCGCGGGCCCAGGGTCCTCTGTCGGCCACCCAGGCCGTCAGGCAAGCCCTGCAAGCCAACGGCACGGTGCAGGCCGCGCAACGCGCGTTGGAAGCCCAGCAGGCCCTGCGCCGCACGGCTTACGACGTGGGCCGCACCACCCTCGTCGGCACGTACGGCTCCATCAATTCGCCCCAGCCCGACAACGTGGTGAGCATTGGGCAGTCGCTGGCGCTGCCCGGGTACTACCGCGCGCAGGCCGGCCTGAGCCAGGCGCAGGTTGCGGGGCGGGAGCAGCAGCTGGCACAGGTACAGGCCGAGTTGCGCCGGCAAGTGCGCCGCAGCTACGAGCAGGCGGTCTACGCCCGCCACCGCCTGCGCACCCTGCGCGGGCAGGACAGCATCTATTCCGAGTTTCTGCGGGCAGCGCAGTTGCGGTTTAAAACCGGCGAGGTGAACCGACTGGAACCGGCCAACGCCATCATCCAGCAGGGCGAAACCCAGAACCTGCTGGCCCAGAGTCGCGCCGACCTGGTGGTGGCCCAACGGCAACTGCAGGCGCTGCTGCAGGCCCCGCAGGCCATTACCGTCGCCGACAGCACCCTGCAGTTACTGCCCCCTCCCCCCGCCGACACCGCCCGCTTGGCGGCCACGCCCCAGGCCCGAGCCCTGCAGCAGCAGATAGCCGAGCGACGGGCCGAAACGCGGCTGGAACGGGCCCGGGGCCTGCCCGAGGTAAGCGTGGGCTATACGAACCAGTCGCTGCGCGGCGTCTACGAGGAAGGCGGCCGCCCCGTGACCTACGGGCCCGGTGACCGGTTCCACAGCGTGCAGGCTGGGGTGGCCCTACCGTTGGTGCGGGGGCCGCAGCGCGCCCGCGTGCAGGCGGCCCAGCTGCAGGAGCAGGTGGCCGCGGCCACCTACCAGCGCTACCGGGCCGAAGCGGCGGCCCAGCTGGACGAGCTCCGCACGCGCCTGCAGGAGCAGCAGCGGCGCGTGCGGTTTTACGAGCAAACGGCCTTGCCCCAGGCCGCCGCGATTGTCCGGCTAAGCCAGCTGTCCTACAAAGCCGGCGAAACCACCTATTCCGAGTTGCTGCTCAACCTGGAGCGCGCCCTGAGCGTGCGCACGGCCTACCTCGATGCCGTGCTGCAGCACAACCAGACCGTCATTGACCTGGATTACCTGCTCGGCACCGCCCAGTAATCCTTCCTTCGGACTTTTTCTCATGAATAAAATAGCATCCCTGTTGCTGCTGCTGAGCCTGTCGCTGGCCGGCTGCAGCAAGGAAAAACCTGAATCCGCCGACGCGGAAAGCACCGACGCCCGGAAAACAGAAGCGGGCGAGGCCTCGGCCGGAAACGCCGACGAAGCGGCCGAAGCCTCGGACGTAGTGACGCTCTCGCCGGCGGAGCAACAGGCCGGCGGCCTGAAAACCGGGCGCCTGAGCACCCGGGCGATGGGCGCGGGCCTGGCCGTGAACGGCACGCTGGACGTGCCGCCGGAAAGCGCCGTGTCCATTACGGCGCCGCTGGGCGGCTACGTGCAAAGCACCGAGCTGCTGCAGGGTACCCGCGTGCGCAAGGGCGAAGCCCTGGCCGTGCTGCGCAACCCCGAATTTGTCACCCTGCAGAAGGAGTACCTGGAGCTGCGCAGCCGCCTGAAGTTTGCCAACGCCGAGCTGGCCCGCCAGCGCGAGCTCTACCAGCAGGAAGTGGCACCGCTCAAAAACTACCAGCGGGCCCAGGCCGAAGCGGAAGCCCTGCAGGTGCAAACGGCCGCGCAAGCAGCGCAGCTGCGCATCGCCGGGCTGCCGGTGGGCGAAGCCATCACCACCACGGCCACCCTGCGGGCGCCGCGGGCGGGCTTCGTGCGGGCCGTGAACGTGACGGTGGGCCAGAGCGTGACGGCCACCGAGCCGCTGTTTGAAATCGTGGACCCCGAGCACCTGCACGTGGAATTGGTCGTCTTCGAGAAGGACGTGGCCCGGGTGCAGAAAGGGCAGTTGATACGCTTCACGCTGGCCAGTGACTCCGCCGGCTCCCGCCGCGAGCGAACCGCCCGGGTATACCTGGTGGGCAAGGCCATCGGCGAGGACCGCACCGTGCGCGTGCACGGCCACCTCGACCAGGAAAACGACCCCGCCCTGCTGCCGGGCCTGTACGTGCGGGCCACCATCGAAACCGGCCGCTCCGACGCCCACGCCCTGCCCAACACGGCCCTGGTGCGCTTCGAAGGCAACAACTATGCTTTCGCCGTGGAAGCCCCCGGCCGCTACCGGATGGTGCCCGTGACGCTGGGCCGCAGCGAAGACGGGTACACCGAAGTCGCCCTGCCCGAAACGGTGCCGGCCACCACCACTTTCGTGACGGATGGGGCCTACTCGCTGCTGGCCAAGATGAAAAACGCCGAAGAAGAAGAATAGCCATGGCCCATCCCCTCGAAGACACGCTGATTGCCCGGCAGATAACGCCCACCCCCATGCGCCTGCTGGTGCTGGACGTGCTGCAAAAAGAGCCGACCGCGCTGAGCCTGGCCGACGTCGAGCAGCACCTGAAGCATGCCGACCGCATCACGGTGCACCGCACCTTGAAAACGTTTACCGACAAGGGCCTGGTGCACCGCATCGAGGACGGCAGCGGCGCGGTCAAGTTCGCCCTGTGCGCGCCCGCCTGCACGCCCGAGCTCCACCGGGACCTGCACGTGCACTTCTTCTGCGTTCGGTGCCGGGAAACCGCCTGCCTGCCCGCGGTGCCCGTGCCGGCCCTTGCCCTCCCCGGTGGTTACCAGGTGCAGGAAACCAGCCTGGTCGTCAAAGGCCACTGCCCCCGGTGCGCTGGGGCGGTTTAAACAATGCAATACCATTGCATCGACCGGGGCCCGAGGTTTGTACTCGCTTCCCGGCCGCGTGCCTCATTCCGCTTTCCCATGCCCGATACATCCCCCGAACAACGCAACGAAGAGCTGCACACGGCCAAGCAGGTGCAGCTCGAGAACGTGGGCGCGTTGACCCGCGACCAGCTCACCCCCCAAGCCGCGGCCGAGCCGCGGGGCCACGACGTGCCCGGCCACGACCACGCGCCGGTAACGGCCGCCGGACCCCGGGCGCCCTGGTGGCACAACCCCTACGCGCCGGCCGTGGCTAGCCTGCTGCTGCTGCTGGCGGGCCTGGCCCTGGACCACTTCCGCGACCAAGCCCCTTTCTTCACCGGCTTCGTGCGCCTGGGGTGGTACGGCGTCGCCTTTCTGCTGGTCGGCTGGAAGGTGATTCGCTCGGCCGTGCAAAGCATTCCGTCCGGCCACGTGTTCAACGAGTTTTTGCTCATGAGCCTGGCCACGCTCGGCGCCTTTGCCATCGGCGAGTACCCCGAAGGCGTGGCCGTGATGCTGTTCTACACCGTGGGCGAGCTGTTCCAGGACGCGGCCGTGAACCGGGCCAAGCGCAGCATCCGGGCATTGCTGGAAATTCAAGCCACCGAAGTCACGGTCCTGCGCGACGGGCAGGCCGTGGTGCTCGACCCCAAGCAGGTGGCGGTGGGCGATACCATTGAGGTGAAGCCCGGCGAGAAAGTGGCCCTCGACGGTACGTTGGTCCAAGGCCCGGCCTCGCTAAACACCGCTGCCCTAACCGGCGAATCGGTCCCCCAGACCAAGCAGGCGGGCGAGCCGGTGCTCGCGGGCATGGTCAACCTCGAATCGTTGATTCAGGTCGCCGTAACGGCTGGCTACCAGGACACCAAGCTGGCCAAAATCCTGGCCCTGGTGCAGGACGCGGTGGGGCGCAAGGCCAAGACCCAGCAGTTCATCACCAAGTTTGCCAAGACCTACACGCCCATTGTGGTGGTGCTGGCCGCGCTGCTCGTGGCCGTTCCCTACTTCGTGGTCGAGGACTACGTGTTTCGCGACTGGCTTTACCGGGCCCTGGTGTTCCTGGTTATTTCCTGCCCCTGTGCGCTGGTGGTGAGCATCCCGCTGGGCTACTTCGGCGGCATCGGCGCCGCTTCCAGGGCGGGCATTCTCTTCAAGGGCTCTAACTTTCTGGACGCGATGCGCGAGCTCGACACCGTGGTCATGGACAAAACGGGTACCCTCACCCAGGGCGTGTTTGCTGTGCAGCAGGTGCAGCCCGCGCCCGGCACGGCACCAGAGCAGCTGCTGCGCCTGGTGGGGGCGCTGGAAACCAAGTCGACCCACCCCATTGCCAAGGCGGTGGTCACGCACGTGGGCGCCGCCGCGGCTGGCATGGCGGTGGAAAACGTGGAAGAAATTGCCGGCCATGGCCTGCGCGGCCGGGTGGACGGGCGCGACGTGCTGGCCGGCAACACCAAGCTGCTGGCCAAATTCGGCGTGGCCTATCCGCCCGAGGTGGACCAGGTAGTGGACAGCATCGTGGTGGCCGCCGTCAACGGGCAGTACGCCGGCTACCTGACCGTGGCCGACGCACCGAAGGAGGACGCGGCCCGCGCCGTGCAGGAGTTGAAAGCCGATGGCATCACGAAGCTGGTCATGCTCTCCGGCGACAAGGACAGCATCGTGCAGCGGGTGGCCACCACGTTGGGCATCACCGAAGCCCACGGCGGGCTGCTGCCCGAAGACAAGGCCCGCTACGTGCAGCAGTATAAGGACGCGGGCCATAAACTGGCCTTCGTGGGCGATGGGGTGAACGATGCGCCCGTGGTGGCCCTGGCCGACGTGGGCATTGCCATGGGCGGCCTGGGCTCGGACGCCACCATTGAAACGGCCGACGTCGTCATTCAAACCGACCACCCCAGCAAGATTGCCACGGCCCGGCGCATTGCCCGCGCCACGCATACGGTGGTGTGGCAGAATATCTGGCTGGCCTTTGCCGTGAAAGGTGTGGTGCTGGCCCTGGGCGCCGGCGGCGTGGCCACCATGTGGGAAGCCGTGTTTGCCGACGTGGGCGTGGCCCTGCTGGCTATTCTCAACGCCTGGCGCATCCAGCGCATGAACTTTACCAACTAAACCGGGGCGCCGGCAACGGCCCACCAGTAGTTGCCTACCTCGTTCAGTTGGAACAGCCCCGCAGAGCCGGCCAGGTGCAAACTTGGCTGCGCGAGCAAGGACAGCGCGTTAACCGGGGCCCCGCTCACGGTCGTTGCGGCCGGCGAGCCCGTTTGGGGCGCTGCGGCGCGGCCACCGGTACCGGTGCCGCCACTACTTCGCGCACCACGGAAAAGCTGTAGGTAGTCACCTGCTTGCCGGGCTGCGCCAGCAGGGCTGGAGCGCCAGCCACCGGCTCCAGGGGCCGCGTGACTTCGCGGTACAGTTGCACGCCACGGTAAGCGGCATAAAAGGCCCCGGCCAACAAGGCCAGCAGGGCAGTGCAGAGGGCAATCTTCATGCGGTTCATGCTATTCGCAGGTAGGAATTATGGGCATCAGGCGCCCGGTTGTGGGGTGAGAAACAGGGTTGTGGAGGCCCGCGTTAAAGCGTGCCGCCGGCGGTAAATAGCCCCGCATCACCGCGCCGGACCGGCAACAGGGTAGTAAGGGCGACAGATGTTGGGTGGTGGGTCAGAAGCAGCGCCCCGCGGGGAGGGTGCCGGCAAAGGTGGCGCCGGGCCGCGAACGGTTTATCTGATACAGCTCTAGCCGCAATCGACTGTCTGGTAGCTTTTTGCCTGGATTTACGCCCGTATTCGCACGAAAAAACCGGCGGCAACGACGGCTGCCGGCACCGTGAAGCAGGGGGAGACGACACAACCCGGTCAGGCGGATGTGCCAGGACCAGCAGCCTGGTCGGCGGTGCAGAAGAGGGGGAGCGTTTCATCGCTGCAAACCTGCCGCCCGCTGCTCGTCAGAAAAAGGACACAAAAAGCGTATTCGTTACTTGCAATTGGTACCAACGCCAAACGCCCATGTCCCTCCACGACACTTCCCAAATTGCCTGTGAGTACTGCCGGCGAAAGTTTGTTCCCAAGAAGCGGTGGGTGCAGAAATACTGCGGCAGCCCCTGCCGCGTGGCGGCCTGTAACCAACGGGCCGGGCGGGCACATCCACTCGAAAGTCAATCCGCGGGCAAGGCCCGTCGCCGAAAGGAGCAGGGCCGTACGCCCTCGGCCGTGGCTGACAAGCCGCTCGTGGCAGGCCATGAAGCCATCCTGGCAGCCTTGGAGCATCTCACGGAGCGCGTAGCAGCCATGGAACAAGGGCAGCAGCAGCTCCTGGCTTTCCTTCGCACCCGGCTCTGAGCTATCTGGCAGCACGGAATACGAAAAAAGCCGCCCCGGTGAGGGAGCGGCTTACGCGTTGGAAGGCAAACAGCCAATGTACCCGCATACCGCGGTTGGGCCGGCGCGGCGCTCCGCCGGCTGGCGGGCGCGCTCAAAACCGCGGGCTTACGTATAACTTCGCTTAGCCGGTACCGGTCAGTTTAGGATGAAAGCATTGGGCTTCGACGACAGCGTTTTCCCGCCCCTGCGCGTGGACCCCACGCATCCGCAGTACCCCCTGGGCCTGGGGGAGGAAGTGGAGTGGTTTGCCGAACCGGTGCTACTCGGCCATTTCGCCACTGCGCCCGCTGTTCCATTGCTGGCCCTGGGGCTCAGCAATGTCATTCGCCCCGCGGCTTTCGCCGCACTGGTCGTGCAGGTAGCAGGCGAAGCCGGCCCGCCCATGCTGTGGGCCAAGCTGCTAAAATTCGGCCAGCCCTTCCCGTTCACAACGAACGAGGCCGGCCTGGCCGAACTTTACCGGCGCTACGGGTTACGGCAGGGTTAGGTACCGAACTCTCGGACATCAATGCCCGCTGCCCGGCAACGGTCGCGAACGTCCGGCGGGACATCTTGCAGTTGCTTCGTTAAGAGGCAGTCAATGTCGGCCAAGCCAACGCCCCCGTGGTACTGAGCCTCCACGTAGCGGAACTCCAGCTCCTGCATGGTAGCAGCAGTCACCATTCTGCCCAGAAAGCACCGTACGTAGCCTGACAGGTTCGGAATCAGCGCCGTGACCGGCAGATTGGTGTAGGCGGCCGGGACCACGGCCTTGTCGAGGGTATCGGTAATGGACAGCGTCGTGCGGCTGAGCATATGCGGCCGGAGCCGCAAAGCAAAACGCCCGTACTGCTCCACTTCCGCGGGTTCATACCCAACGGTCGTGAGGTAACCGTATACCGGGCGCAAGCGCGGGTCCAATGCCAAATCGTAGCCGAACAGCTCCGCTTCCAGTTCCGCCCGCACGTGCGGGGCGTAGGCCCCGCCGGACGTTTGGGTTTCGAATTGGGTCTGCAGGCGCTGAACGTTCAGGATTTGCCGCAACACTTGCTGCTGGTACGCCAAGGGCAACGCGTTGCCGACGCGCAGCTGTGGCTGGGCCATTGCCAGAATACGCCGGACGTTAGCCGCCGCCCGCGCCAAGTCGTCTGCCAAGGCCTGCGGGGTAGTCAACGACTGAAGTTTACCCCGAACGGCCAAGTCCCAGTGCTTGGCTTGCTGCTCTACGTGGAGCCTGACATGCGGCAGCAACTGCGACTCCAGCGCCGGCGCCGGGCTCGCATTCACATCCGCGACCGGAGTCGGCGGTAAGGCTAGGGTATCAGAAGGGCAACGCTGAACAGCTTCTGGATGAGTTTCGCCCGTGCGGGCGGCGTTGAGTACTGGTGTTTCATGTTCGTTCTTCAATGAATGATGGAGGATTTTTTGGTTGCCGCAGCGAGGTATGGTTGTGTCGCCTTGGCGGGGTGGAACCTTGCGGTTCCGGTTATTGCCGACCCGGTGCGGTAAGGCAACGGGCCGGCTCGGGTTCGGACGCAGGTCCGAACAGGTTTCTACCTAGGAATACGTAAAAACCGGCTCTGCTTGTAATTCGGCCAGGAAATGCCGGTGAGCAACACGTCCACCAGAGGGCCGACCGAGCGCACATGGAGGCCCCCTTTGCCGCTGGCAGGGGGCCAGCTGGCGCGCGTGGTTGAGGATGTAGAAGCGAGCTTTCATGAAGGTTATATCAGTAAATAGGGCGGGGTTTGCCCAGGCGTCGAAAAAAATCCAAGTTTCTCAGTTAATGCATTGATTATTAGATAAATAAAATTACTTCCTTCGCCACGAGCAATTGACTGTAAGCGGCGCGGGTGCTGGAGTTTGCGCGCCTTGGTTCCGACCACCTCACCAAGCGCATGTAGGCGCCTGCGGCTGAATGCATGTAGTTGGCGGTGAAAAAAAGTTGAAAAAAACTTTATGACGTAAACATGCGTCATATTATGTCGTATATTTGCGACATACTTCACAGCCTGCCATGACCTACGCTAAAACCGCCGCCTTTACGGAAGAACAACAGCAACTGGCCCGCGTGGCGAAGGCGCTGGCGCACCCGGCCCGCGTGGCCATCATTCAATTGCTGGCCTCCAAGCAGACGTGCATTTCCGGCGACATCGCCGCCGAGCTGCCGCTCTCGCGCACCACGGTTTCGCAGCACCTGCAAGAGCTCAAGGCCCTGGACCTCATCCGCGGGGAAATCGACGGCCTGACGGTGTGCTACTGCCTCAATACCGAGCTGCTGCAGCAGGTGCAGCAGCAGTTCACGGCCTTCTTCATTGAAGCTACCGCCAGCCCGGCCTGCGGACCCGCGGATGCGTGCAGCTGCTGATTCCGCAGCTTTTGCCAACCCCTTTCTTGAACATCCTCAACCCAACCACGCTTGACCATGAACATCGCCGAAATGAAGCAGACCCTCGCGGGTCTCGAAGCCGTCAACTTTCGCCTGCCCTCGGGTGAGTACCTGCCCTCGCATTTCCACGTGACGGAAGTGGGCCTCGTGAGCAAGCACTTCATCGACTGCGGCGGCGTCGAGCGCCGCGAGACGGTCGCCAACTTCCAGCTCTGGGAGGCCGGCGACTACGACCACCGCCTAGCGCCCCAGAAGTTTCTGCACATCCTGAAGCTGTCGGAGAAAATCCTCGGCCGCGAAGACCTCGACATCGAGGTGGAGTACCAGCAAGCCACCATCGGCAAGTTCGGCCTCACCTTCGACGGCACCGATTTCGTGCTCACCCCCAAGCACACGGCCTGCCTGGCCCAGGAGGCCTGCGGCATTCCGGCCCAGGACCTAGCCCTGCCCCAGCTGCAGGTGGCCGGCTGCACCCCGGGCGGCGGGTGCTGCTAAGCTTGCGCAACGGCGCTGCCTTCGCAGGTGGCGCCGTTTTGCTGAGTTGCTCTTTTGCCTTTTGCTGACTTCTTCTCTCTGATGACAATTGCCTTTTTCTCCGACGTGCACGGCAACCTGCCGGCCCTGGAAGCGGTGCTGGCCGATATGGACCGGCGCCGCCCGGACATGATTTTTTGCCTGGGCGACTTAGTGGGGTACGCCCCCTGGCCGAATGAAGTGGTCAACGAAGTCCGCCGGCGGGGCATCCCGACGCTGGCCGGCAACTACGACCAGGGCATTGGCCTGGCCAGCGAGAACTGCGGCTGCGCCTACAAAACGGACACGGAGAAAGACCTGGGCGCCCAGAGCATTGCCTTTACCAACCAAGTGGTCGGGGCCGACGAGCGGCGCTACCTGCGCTACCTGCCCAAGCACATGCGCCTGGACTTTCAGGAAGAGCCCTGCACGTTGAGCCTGCTGATGGTGCACGGCTCACCCCGCAAAATCAACGAGTACCTGTTCGAGGACCGGCCCGAAGCCAGTTTCCTGCGGGTGCTGCAGGAAGCCCAGGCCGACATCCTGCTGTTTGGGCACACCCACAAGCCCTACCACCGCACCTTCGCCTACGAACACGCAGGCGAAACCCGCTACCGGCACGCGCTCAACATCGGCTCGGTGGGCAAGCCCAAAGACGGCGACCCGCGGGCCGCCTACCAACTGCTGCACCTGGACGAGCACACCACCCTGACGGACCCCGGCAGCGTGCGCTCGGAGCTGGTGCGCGTGGAATACGACGTGGAGAAAGCCGCGCGGGCGGTGGAGGCCTCGCCGCTGCCCAACGAGTACGCCGACATGCTGCGCAAAGCCTACTAACCCGTTTCTGCCATGACCATTATCCCGATGACGGACGCCCACTGGCCGGCGGTGAAGGCCATTTACGAAGCCGGCATGGCGACCGGTAATGCCACGTTTGAAACCCAGGCGCCGGCTTGGGAAGCCTGGGACAAAGCCCACCTGAACCATAGCCGCCTGGTGGCGGTGGACGAGGCCGGCACAGTGCTGGGCTGGGCGGCGCTCTCGCCGGTGTCGAGCCGCTGCGTGTACGGCGGCGTGGCCGAAATCAGCGTGTACATCGCGGCCGAGGCGCGGGGGCAAGGCGTGGGCCGGCACCTGCTGCAGGCCTTGATTGCAGATTCGGAAGCGCACGGCATCTGGACGCTGCAGGCCGGCACGTTTGAAGAAAACAAGGCCAGCATTGGCCTGCACACGCAGGCGGGGTTCCGCATCATTGGCTACCGGGAGCGAATTGGCCAGCACCACGGCGTGTGGCGCAACACGGTGCAAATGGAGCGGCGCAGCCCGACCGTAGGCGTTGCGTAAGACAGCTATTTTTATGACGACGCTGAATCAACCCGTACCCGCCGCTCCGGCCCCCGCCGCCCTGGCCGAGAAAAAGCTTTCGGGCCTGGACCGGGGCCTGACGCTGTGGATATTCCTGGCCATGGCGCTGGGCGTGGCTTTGGGCTACTTCGTGCCCGGCATGAACGACGCGGTGAACTACTTCTCCGTGGGCACCGTGAACGTGCCGCTGGCCCTGGGCCTGATTCTGATGATGTACCCACCCCTGGCCAAGGTCAAGTACGAAGAGCTGCCCAAGGTCTTCCGGAACACGCGCATCATCGGGCTGTCCTTGTTTTTGAACTGGATACTCGGGCCGCTGCTCATGTTCTTTCTGGCCGTCTGGCTGCTGCCCGACAAGCCAGAATACATGATGGGCTTGATTCTCATCGGCATTGCCCGCTGCATTGCCATGGTGCTCGTGTGGAACGACCTGGCCGATGGCAGCCGCGAGTACGCGGCCGGACTGGTGGCGCTGAATTCCCTCTTTCAAGTGCTGTTCTACTCGGTGCTAGCCTGGCTCTTCATCACTATGCTGCCCCCCTTCTTTGGCCTGAAGGGCTACGCCGTGAACATCGGCATCGGGGACATCGCGCAGAGCGTGCTCATCTACCTGGGCATCCCGTTTGCGGCGGGCTTCCTTTCGCGCACCATTCTGCGCCGCCTGAAGGGCAACGCGTGGTACGAGCAGGTGTACCTCCCGGCCATTAGCCCCATCACACTCGTGGCGCTGCTGCTTACCATCGTCATCATGTTCAGCCTCAAAGGCGAAACCATCGTGCAGGTGCCGCTCGACGTGCTACGCATCGCCCTGCCGCTGGCGTTGTACTTCGGCATCATGTTCGTGCTCAGCTTCGCGGCCGGCAAATGGCTGGGGGCGGGCTACGCGGAGAATGCCAGCATCGCCTTCACGGCGACGGGCAACAACTTCGAGCTGGCCATTGCCGTGGCCATCGGGGTATTTGGGCTCAATTCGGGGCAGGCGTTTGCCGGCGTGATTGGGCCGCTGATTGAGGTGCCGGCGCTGATTGCGCTGGTGAACCTGGCTTTCTGGTTCCGGCGGCGCTGGTACGGGGATAAGATGGGGTCACCAACGGCGTAGCTACTTCTCCATTTTTCCTCCCATGACTGATGAGAAAAACGTGCTGGTGCTGTGCACCGGCAATTCCTGCCGCAGCCAACTGCTGCACGGCTACCTCCAGCAAGCCTTGGGCAACCAGGCCATCATCTACAGTGCGGGCGTTGAAGTGCACGGCGTTAATCCCCGCGCCGTGCGCGTGATGGCCGAAGACGGCGTGGACATTTCGCACCACACCAGCAACCACGTCGATGAGTACGCCGCCGTGCCTTTTGACTACGTGCTGACCGTGTGCGACCACGCCAACGAGGTGTGCCCGGTATTTCCTTCCTCAGCCCGGAAGCTGCACCACAACTTCCCAGACCCGGCCAAGGCCGTGGGCAGTGAGGAAGAAATCATGCAGCAGTTCCGCACGGTGCGCGACCAGGTGAAAGCCTACGCGCAGGAATTCGCCCGTACGCAGTTCGCTCCGTCCCCCACCGCTTGAACCCGGCCCCGTGCGCCTGGCCGCCCACGCTGAAGGTGCCCAAACCAGTGATGCCACGCCAACAATAATGGGTCTATCGGCGCTGCTGGTGCGGCACCGGGGAAAAGCCGACCTCCTCACGGCAGCCGCCGCATAACGAAGTTTTTGAGCGGGTTCTTCTTGATGATAGTCACCCGTTGCCCGCTGGAATAGCGGTACCAGTGCCCGGCCCACTCGGCGCGGTAGATGCCTGATGAGGCAGGACTAGGGCTAAAAAAGTCGCCGAAATATTCCGCGTAGGCCCGGCTGCGACGGCACGGTCGCCTAATCTTCCTGGCCCTACCAAGCAAAAAGGGAACGGACCTACGCCCGTTCCCTTTTTTCATGCCGCGGGCGGCCTAGCAGCACCCGCTGGTATTGCCGCCGCAGCAGGTGCCGTCGCAGCAATCATCTGGTTCGTTGTTCATGACAATCGAGGATTAAGGTGAGGTACGCCATACCAACTTGGTACACCTCATAGACGACGGCCCTCAAAAAAGACGCGGCTGCAGAACAACGAGCGGTTAATTAGCGGCGGTACTGGCGGGCTCAAACTCCTTCGCCGTTATCTCAAAAATGCGCCACACCAGATTGCGCAGGTGTTCTTGGTCTTTCTCCGGGAAGATGAAATCAGGCGTAATGCCCTCGTGGGCCAAGTGGTCAAAGATGTGTGGTATCAGCGCTTTGTTGATGTTAAGGCACTTCGTGTAGTAGTGTATCGTGTCCGGTTTTTCCGCCAGCATCATTTCACGCACGGTGTGCTCCATGGGATTGGCCGCGGAGTTGTTCCACGTAAAGACGCCTTGCTGGTTGGTTACGTTGGGACTGTTCTGGAGCCCAATCGGAACGTATTCTTCCTCCCGGTCCGAGAAGTAGAACGCCGGGATTCGTGACAGCAAGTCGATTTGACACATGTGGTTGGTTAATCCGGCCACGTGATACGAGCTGAGCGCCGCCCGCACAAGGGCTTCATCGTCCTGCTTAAACTTTTCTATCGTCTCGGTCGTGAACGTGGCAAAAGCGGGGTTGGTAGCCAGGTCTTGCTCCAGCTTTTCCAGCACGGCGGGCCGGATTAGGTCCAAGCTTCCCTTAAGGCTTGTCTCCAGCATAACCCGCAGGCTATTGGGGGTAAACCATTTCTCCTTGATGTAATAAATGCTCAGGTAGCGGTCGATTTCCCGGCTTGAGCGCGGCAAGGCGGATGACGCGCCCAACGCCGAGAAGTAGAGCGCGACCCGAAAATCGTAGGTCCAGTCGAGGATGGGCGTCGGGCAGCCGTAGTGCTGCAAGATGCTCAGCACGCTGACATCGTTGTTGTAGTCGCCCCCGTGCGCATCGATATACCGCGCGAGTATTCCCCCGCAGTACAAGCGGGCATTGGCCACCAACCGGGCGACAAACTGGTGGTAGTCGATGGCCTGATTAAACCACCCCCGGGCCTTCCAGGTCCGCTGAAGCGAGCTGTAGAGCATAAAGCTGGCATCGTGGACGCCGCGAAACAAGTGTTTCCTTTTCGCGCTGAACCGCCGGATAACGTCTTCCAACTCTTCGACCGTATCAACGGTGCGCTGCCGAAAGAAAATCTGCTTCTGCAGAAACGATTGGTACACCGACGTCGCCTGGTCGTACATGGACGGCGGCGTCAGATGCGAAGCATAGAAAGCATTCAGCAGTGCCCTTACCTGGCCCGATACCGTAGCCGGGTCCACCTGGCCGCTGCCGTCCCGTTTGCTCTTGACTTCTTTTAAATCCTCCAAGACCTCGCGAAACGGAAGCATGCGCGGGTCGAAGTGCGGGCTTTCAAACCACTCTTTGAATAGCTTAACTTTCTCGTCAAGCAAGAGCTGCTCATCGGAATTATCAAAAGCCATAGAAGGGCAAGCAGAAACGATTATGGAATGGTACACCGGCTCGTGTGCAAGGTATCATCCGTTCTGTTTCGTCCACTACCTTTCCCCAGTAGCTCTGGCCGGAAGGCCAACTCTTAGCAGCGGCCCAGGGCAACGCAGCCGCAGGGGGTGCGGGGCGTAGACGCCAGAATGTTGCCGTAGCCGTCGGCTTCCATCCGGCAGCAGGCCGTGAACAGCTGATGCAGCTGCTGCTTGGCCCGCTGCACCCGCGACTTGGCCCCAGAGTAGGATATGCCCAGCTCGGCCGCGTAGTCTTTCTGGGACAGCGGACCCAACTCCGTGCGCAGCAAGGCCTCGCGGGACCTGGCCGGCAGCTGGTTTAAAAAGGGCGCCAGGCACGGGGTAAAATCCAGCGCTGGCGCGGGACTGCTGTCCTCGGGCAGGTCCGGCACCTGCGCCGCGGCGGGGCGCGGGGCTTTGTGGTAGTCCAGAATACGGTTGCGGGTAATCTGGTAAACCCAACTGGCCAACCGGTCGGCGTGGGTCAGGGTGGGCAGCTTGAGGTGAATCTTCACAAACACGTCCTGCAGCAGGTCCTGCGCGGTGTCCGGGTCCGGCACGCGGCGCCGAATAAAGGCCAGCAGCTCGCGGTGAAATTCCGTCCAGATGGCGGCCGTGGTCAGGGAAGGGGGCATAAGCAAGGGCATCCAGTTCCGTGAATAGACGACCGACCTGAAAAAAGACGCTGCTCGCTAGCAGGCGAAAAACAAATACCGCCCCCGCACCACCTTCAGGCCCCGCACCAACCGGCATTCAGCGCGCATAAACAGGCGCAGCACCAGGCAGCCGTGCTCGTCCACCAGCAGCAGGCTCAGCTCCCGGTGCAAGTGTGCGTAGCCTTTGTGCAAACGTCCCATGCACGGAAATTACGCACCGATGGGCAATGTTCCTTGGACCTGACCAGTCTGCGGGCACTGGTCATTGGCCTGACCACTCACCGGCTGATGGACTTTAGCTTCTCGTCGTAGCGGGCGCCCAGCGTGGCCAAATCAAGCTGGCCGGCAATGTACCGGGCGTGCTGTTCCACCAGCCATTCGGGCTCTTGGTAAGGGCCTTGGCTTTGGGTAATGCCCAGCGACTGGTCGACCATGCGCTTGCGCTGCTCCGGGGTTTTGTTCGCGGACCCCAAACCGAGGGGTGTAGGATGCGGGCGTGTCCATTCACCAGCCATACGTAAAGCAGGAAAGGGTATCCAAGCCAGCTCAAACCCGCCGAGCAGTCCAGACCGCGACGCATCAGCGGATTAGCGCGTTAGTTCGGCGCGGTTACTGCCGGCTTCGAGGGACTGCTGTCCGCGGGCCGACTCCTGCCGCTCGACCCGGTGGCTGGCGTGTTCCACCACCTCGCTGCCCGGCTGCGCCGCCACGGCATCCAGGGCCCGGCTAACCTGCGCCATATCCGGCTGGTCGGTGCGGTAGGAAACTTTAATTTCCGAGTGACGCATGCCCTGCCCGTCGGTGGTGCTTTGCACCTCACCGGCCTTGGCCCCGCTGGCTACCAGCGTCTCCTTCACGGCTTCGGCTTGCCCGCGGGCCCCATCCGGCGGTGCTACTTCGTCCACGCGGATGAGTACCTGGCGCTCCACGCCCGCTCCATCCCCCGGCCCGGTTTGCGCCGCTTCGCCGGCGGCCTGCTCACGCGTCGGCCCGGTGCGCGGTTGCAGGGCCGCACCAGCGGCGGCCTGCTGCCGCTCCACGCGGTCTTGTTCGCTTTCGGTGACGCTGACGCCCACGTACTTTTCATTGCCGGCCGCGGCCCGCGCGTTGGTGTTGGTCACGATGGCGTGAATAAGCGCAATTTCCGGCTGCTCGTTGCGGTAATACATGTCGAACTCGGCCCGGCGGATGCCCTGCTCGTCCACCGAGCTGCGAATGCTACTGGTGCGGATGTAGCCGTCGCTTTCCAACACCGCCTGCCAGGCCTCGGCCCGGCCCGTGGTATGGGGCAGCAACTCATCCACGCGCCAGGTGGCCACCCGGTCTTCCCCCGTCGTTACCGGGGCCGGCGTAGCGCTGACAGTCGCCTCCCGGGGCTGCGGCTGAGCTGTCAGCTCCTCTTCGCGGGCGCGGCGGCCGGTGGGCGGGGGGTTGTCGTGCATCCAGTCCCGGAGCAGCACCACGCCGGCTTCCCGCAGGTGCGTAAACGCGGCGGTTTGCTCGCGGGCTTCCTGCTCGCTGCGGTAGGAGCGGGTAGGGGCATCACTGGCGGCGGCTTCGAGCACCGTCTGAGTAAAGCGCTTATCGTCCTGCGCCCGCTCCTGCTGCCCCGCGGCCGTGCTCTCCCGCTCGCGCTGGGCCTGGCGCTCCAGGGCCCGTTGCTCGCGCTCCTGGCGCTGGGCTTCGGCCAGCCGCTGCTGCCGCTCCGATTCGCGCTGCTGCTCCTCGCGTTGGGCTTCGGCCCGGATTTGCTCGGCACTCAAGCCCCGGCTGGTGTATTCCAGTTCCTTGTTGAAGTCCTTGGCCAGGGGGTAGTCTACCCGCAAAAAGCTCTCCTGCTGCCGTTCCGCCTCCGGGCGGAGCTGCTCGCGCTGCCGGTACAGCTCCTGGGCGACTACTTCCAGCTGGGCCGTGTCGGCGCGGGCCACGGTCAGGCGCACGATGGTGGCCTGCTCGGTACTGCGCTGCACCTCCACCGACAGCGTGGGGCCGTCCTGCTGGGTCTGGTTAATCTGCTCCACCCGCTCGCGCAGCTGCTGCACCTGGCCGGCACCCTGCCCGGCTGAGTCGTGGTGAAAAGTCACCTTCAGGCTGGTGTGGTACTTGTCGCTGGTGGCGTGCCACTCCACCGGCCGGGAGGCCTCGCGGTAGGCTTCCTGCTCGGCCACGGGCACCATCGGCCGGGCCGGCTGCAGCTCGTTGAGGTAGTTGATGTTGAACTGCCGGCCACCGGCGTCGCGGTCATTGGCCAGCACTACCTCGCGGGGCTGCTGCTTGTCGATGACGCGCTGAATCAAGGCTACCTGCGCCTCGGTCGGCGTGCCGCTGGTGGCAATGTAGAGCGTGTTCTTAGGTTCCTGCCCGTGCTTGAGCTGGAAATGAGAAAGCGAGTCGATGGCCGACTCGCTCACCACCACGCGCTCCACCGGCGTATCTTTACCGTCAGTAGGGTGCGATACCCAGATGCCGTTTTTGGGCAGCGGCAACAGGCTTTTGTAGTGCTCGTTCTTCTGCTCGACGCTGGCCAGCCCGTGCTCGTTGTAGAGGGGAAAGGCCGTGTTCCGGTGTTCGTTCTGCTGCGCGGTGAAGATGCGTCCCTGAAACGCGGGGTTATCCAGCGTTTCGTCGGTAATGGCGCGCCCGTGCAGGTAGCTGCGGTCGGTCAGCTCCTTCTTCACGCCCAGCACCTCGGATATCAGACGGGTGCGGCGCTCTTCTTCCGCCTGGCGGGCCTGTTCCGGGTCGCCCGTGGGCAAACTATTCAGGCGCTCGGTATCCGGCGGGGTGGCGTACACCCGGGCCGGGGCGGGCGCCCCGTCGAGGTACTCGCGCAGTTGCTGGCGCACCTGGCCCAGGTTCAGGCCGTGGCCGTTACCGCCCCGGGTTTTGGCAAAGTCGATGATGGAGCCCGCGTCGCGGTCGTCGCCGGTGTTCAGGTAAACTTGGTGGTCACCCTTGCGCGTGACGATGACGTGCTCGTCGTCCTTGACCAAGTGGTGCCAGTCGCCGCGGCGGCTTTCCTTCTTGATGGTGTAGCCCTGGCGCTGGGCGTAGTCAACCAGGTCAATGTCGCGCTTGAAGCGGTCAAGCTCGGAGGGGTCGTTTTCCCGGGGTGCGTTCATGGGGTGGGCTGGAGGAGTGGAGCCGGACAGCTCCAACTCCGCTTCGCACCCGAACCGGGCCCGACAGGGAAAGCTATCCGGGGTTTAGGTAGTCGGCGGCGGGCTGCTGGCCCGCTGCGCGGCCGCGTCGAAGAAGGCCAGCTGCTCGCGGAATTGTGCTAGTAGCTCCGCGCTACCAAACACGTACTGGTTGGCGCCACTGCCGATGTCGATGCGTACGATTTCCGTGGGCATGCCCAGGGCCCGCAGCACGCGCTGCACCAGCCGCGGCTCGTCGCGCTTGAGCTTGCCGTTCTTCAGGTTCACGACGTTGGTATAGGTCAGGCCATGCTGGGCACAAAAGGAAGTTAAATCGCCCTGGGCAATGGCTTTGAGGCGGAACTGGACGTAGCGCAGGCACTCGCTGTAGGGCGCGGATAGGCTTAAATCAGGAAACCCCAAGGGGGCGGAAACGTGGTCGGAGGGTACCATGCGAAGAGGGCTCACTGCTGGGGGCAGTGGGGGTGAAGTATCGGAGAGATACCCCAAAGGACGCATATCGGGCTTAGAAGCCGCACAGCCTTCGTGGAAAAACTCAAATCTTCTCCCTGCTTGCGCGCCTGAGACGGAAGCTGGCTATACCCTTTTTTGCTGGTAGACGCATCATACGACTAAACATTTTTTATGTTTTCACTAACTTTTTACTAACACTAAGAAGCGTCCTGCCGTAAGGGGGCGGTATGCGTTCCGGAATACTCTTGTTGGTGGTTGTCCTAGCCCTGGTCGCGCTGGCGGCGCTGCTGTGGTGGCGGTTTAAGGGCAGCGGCAGACCAGCAGCCCCGGCCGCAACGGCCACCCGCAACCATCATTCCCTGCGCACCTTTCACTACGCGCCTGCTGGGGATACTCCTAAAGCAGCTGTGCCCGCCGGGTCCGCCGCAGCTGGCGCGGCCCTGGCCAGCCTGCTGCCCGCCGAAGACCTCGAAGCCCCGGCGCCGGACCAGTTGCCGGCAGAAATAGTCCCCGCAGACGATGTGGCCAACAGCCCGCAAGCAGCTCCTCCGGAAGCGCCGGAAGATGCCCCCGGGCCGGTAACCGACGAAGCACAGCGGCCGGCCTCGATTCGCCACGCGGCGGGGGCCGTTGCCGTGCTGCTGGATACAGTAGACGAGGCCCCCGCGGCGGTACCGGCGGCGTCCCTACCCGCGTCAGACCCGGATGAGGAACCGGCCGAAGCCCTGTTTCACAACCCCCTCACCGCGCCGGCCCCCACGGCCAACGACCAGGCCAACCGCGCCGCCGAAATCGCCCTGCGCCAGCAGCGCCGGGCCCGCATGAGCGCGGACGCGGCCGCCCAGCGCGCTGCCCTGAACGACCTGTTCCCCGGCGCCGGCAGCCCCGTGCCCACCGCCAAGCCCTCCTAACTGCCACACCTGCTTTTCGGGGAGATAAGCGCCCTGTATTCACCCAACCTTCTTCCTATGCTAACCAACCTTCTTTCCCGGGCCAGTACCCACGCCGCAACGGCAACTGAAACGATGCACACGCTGGCTGCGGCCGGCCGGAGCTACCAGCCTTCCAAAGCCGAGCAGCGCATAGCGGCCCTGCTCACCACCCTGGCCCTGGCCACCAGCCCGGCCCGGGCGCAGCTGGGCGGCGGGGGCGCCGCCGCCGCGCTCGAAGGCGTGCAGGAAACCGTCGTGGGCATCGTGCAGGTCATTTTCGCCATTGTGCTCATCGTGGGCCTGATTCGGGTGGTGATGAAGTTCGTGCAGGGGGCACCGGATGCCCTGGGCTCCCTGGGCTGGCTCGTGGGCGGCGTGATTCTGTGGTTCGGCTTCCAGCTGTTCAAGGACGATTTGGTCAGCGCCGTGGGTGGCGGGGACGGGGGCGTACGCTAACCGGCCATGCGCTCCTACAAATCCATTGAGCGGCCCGCCCAGGTGCTGGGCATGAACATTCAGGACCTGGGCATTATGGTCGGCCTGTTCATCGGCTCGGTGCTGCTGCTCGGCTTTCTGGGCATGGCCGTCAAGATTCCGCGCCTGGTGTACCTGCTCGTCATCCTGGTGGAGTTGGGCCTGATTCTGGGCCTGCGCTACTTGAGCAAGCGGCAGGCGCCCGGCTTTCTGATGGGCTGGCTCTCCTTCACCTTCATCCAGCCCCGCCGCCTGGCGGTGGGGCCCCTTCCTACTCCCAACCATGACCAAAAAGCCCAAAACGGCCGCGTTTAACGCCGTGATGCCCGTGCACAGCTTCGAGGGCGACAAGGTAGTCTTCAAGGACGGCCGCGTCGCGGTGGGCTTCCGCGTGGAGCCCGCCGAGATGGAAAGCTGGACCTCGGACGACTACGAAGCCTTCCAGACCGCGCTGGTAGGCGTGCTCCGGCCCCTGCCGGTGGGCACCATTGTGCAGAAAACCGACATCTACTACGACCGCCCCTACCGCGAGGACAAAACGCAGCAGACCTACTTCGAGAACAAGATGAACAAGCACTTCTTCGAGCGGCTGGTGCTGTTTCAGAAGTCGTACTTGTTCCTCTCCTTCGCCCCGGTAGCCGTCAAATCGCCCAAAACCAACGCGGTGAATGCCCTGGTGGCCCGCGCCGGCGAGGCCGTGCTCAAGAATCCGTTTGCCCAGCTCGTGCACACGCTCGAAGAGGCCGAAAGCTGCGCCGTGGAATTCATTCAGGGCCTCAAGAACCTGGGCGGCGTCACCTTCGAGCGGCTGGCCAGCGCGGAGATGCACCAGCTCTACCTGCAGTACTTCAACCTCAACTTCGACGGGCAGCCCACCCGGCAGGAGCGCGAGATTGGCAACGACCTGGGTACCTTCAGCGTGGGCGAGCAGAAAGTGAACGTGCTCTCGATGGTGGGGCAGGGCTCCGACGCTTACCCGGCCGTGCGCAACTCCTACGGGGTCACGGCACCGATGCTCTACCCGCTCACCCACATCCTGCAGTGCCCGCACGTGCTGACCCAGGCCCTGTTGATTCAGGATACCCGCGCCGAGCTCAGCTCGCTGGATACCGACCGCAAGCTCAACGCCTCCCTTTCGTTTCTGGCCACCCAGGACAACCACCTGCGCGCGGCCGAAGTCGAGGAGTTCACGGCGGAAGTGCGAGCCGAAAACAAGCAGATTGTGGGCCTGCACCTCTCGTGCGTGCTCTGGGACACGAACGACACCAGCCGACGCGAGAACGTGGAGCGGGCCACGGCAGCCTTCCGCTACATGTTCGGCACTGAGAGCGTGGTGGAAAGCTACCTGGCCCTGCCCGTGTTCTTTGGCCTGCTGCCCGGCAACGCCTGGCAAGTGCCGGACCGCTGGCTGACGAGCACCGCCGACCGCGGCGCCTGCTACACCCACTGGACGGCCACCTACAAAACCGACCCGGTAGGGGAGTACCTGACCGACCGGTTCCGCAACCTGGTGCAGGTAAACCTGTTCAACACGGCCCTGGACAACCAGAACGCCATTGTCATCGGCCCCTCGGGCTCGGGCAAGAGCTACACCTTCGGCAATTTGATTGTGCAGCGCTTCGAGAAGGGCGCCCGGCAAATCATCATGGACGTGGGCGGCACCTACCGCAACGTGCTGCAGTCGCTCAACGGCGAGGACTTCGATAACACCTACTTCGAGTACGACCCGCAGCGGCCCATCGAGTTCAACCCCTTTGTGGTGCCGCGCGACGCGGCGGGCAAGTGGCTCTACAACGACGAGAAAACCAACTTTCACCTGGCCCTGCTCGCGGCACTGTGGAAGGGTGGCAAGGACACGGCGCTGGACAAGTCGGAGCGCACCATTCTCTCGCGCTTTTTGATTGAGTACTACGCCTGCCTCAACGAAAGCCCACGCCTGAACCAGAAGGATGAGGAGTTTCCCGGCATGGAAAGCTTCTACCGCTTCGTGGAGCAGTACGACCAGGAAATGCAGAAGCCCGTGGCCCAGCCCGGCGACGGCGGGGAGCCCGACCCGCTGGATGGCGCCCGCCGGCAGTACCAGAAAAACCTGAAGTACATCGACATGCACCAGTTTTTCCTGGTGCTGGGTCAGTACATCACCGGCGGGCGCTACGAGCGGGTGCTCAACGCCAAACGCGACGTGGACCTGTCGGAGTACCGCCTCATCTGCTTTGACCTGGCGAAGGTGCAGGCCGACCCGGACCTCTACCCGGTGGTGGCCATGCTCATCACCGAGCTGAGCCTGGACCTGTTCCGCAAGTTTCCCGACGACATCAAGTACATCGCCCTCGACGAGGCCTGGACCATGCTCTCGGGCGTGCTCTCGGAATTCATTGAGTCAATGTACCGCACCATCCGCAAAACCAACGGCTCGGTCACCATCATCACCCAGGGTATCACCGAGATTACCAGCAGCAAAATCGGGCCGGCCATCATCAACAACTCGGCCACCAAGATTATCCTGCGCCACGTCAACCCCGACTCGCTGGCGCAGCTGCAAGCCCCGCTGGGCCTGACCGGCCACGAGATGGACCTGATTAAGTCGGTGCGTTCGACGGAGGCCCTGCGCGAGTTCTTCATCAAGCAGGGCGCCAAGGGGAAGGTATTTGCGCTGGAGGCCTCCCCGCAGCTCGATGCCATCCTGACGTCGAAACCCGTGGAGCGCAACCACCTCAACAAGCTGGTCAAGTTCTACCAGCAGACCCAGCAGCGGCCCCGCACCGACAAAAACGGCCACGTGCTGCTCAATGCCGAAGGGCAGATTGAGTACGAGCCGGTGCGCGTGCAGCGCCTAGACTACGCCGTCGACCAGTTCGTGGAAGATAAACAGGCCCGCAAAGGGGCCCTCGCCCGATGAGCATGCTGGCGATGGTAGCCTACGGCATCGACCCGGGCTTTTTGCGGGCCTGCGACCAGACCCTGCAGGTGGTGCTTACCGCCTGCCGCTTCATCACGCCCAGCCTGATGGGCATTGCCCTGCTCTACACCATTGGGCGCGGTTTTATTTCCGGTAGCGGCCTGGCCATGGACTGGGGGCCGATTATCAAGGCCACCTGGATATTCTTTCTGCTCTTCTTCTACCAGACGCTGGTAGATACCCTGGGCACGGGACTGGCCGCCTTTACGGCCATGTTCTCGACCGACAAGTCCGCGGCCGAAGCTATTCGGGACCTGACCACGCCGGCTTCGGTGGCCGCGGCGGCCCGCAACGACGCCATGGGCATTGGCGACATCGTGGCCGGCGCCAGCTCGCTGATGACCAGCATTTCCCAAACGCTGAGCTCATTCACGCTCTCGGGCATTCTGACGCGGCTGTTTACGGCCACGGCGGTGCTCATCATTCGCCACATCATGCAGTTTATCCAGCAGTTCATTCTGGGCTTCCTGTACGTGTGCGGGCCGATTGCCATGACCCTGTCGGTGATTCCGGCCTTCGGGCAGCTGGCCCTGAAGTGGCTGCAGAACTTCCTGGCCGTGCAGCTCTGGGGGCTCACGTTCGTGCTGCTCGATACCATCTACGGCTTCTACGCCGAGACGGCGCAGGCGCCTAACGGCCTGTTCAGCGGGCTCACTAATGGCCCGCAGCAGTCGGTAGATGACGAGAAGTTCATGGTGATGTCGGTGGCATTTGTGCTGCTCTACGTGATGGTGCCCTACCTCACGTCCATGTTCATCGGGTCTTCGGCCGTGCAAAGCTTCGTGGGCTCCATGGTCGGCTCGGCCGTGGGCGCCGCGACGGCCGTGGCCTGGGTAGCCTCACCCGGCGGCGGGGGCCTGTCGAGCGCCGTGGGCCGCGCCCTGGGCAACGGCAGCAGCCGCGGCGGGGGAGGAGGCCACAGCGCCAGCGGCGGAGGCAGTAGCAGCGGTGGCGGCGGCGAGGGAGGCGAGTCAGCTTCGTCCTCGGCTTCCTCCGGCCTGCCGACCATCACCATGTCGGAAGCCCTGAACCCGTCCTACCGCCAGCGGACCTCGGGCATCTGGACCAAATAACTCACCCTGCTGACTTCCTAGCTATGAAAAACACTCCCCTGTCTATTGCTGCGGGCTTTGCCTTGACCCTGACGGCCGCTTGCCAATCCAAGGAATCCGCTCCGGTAGCTACCACGCCGGCGGCCCCGGCGGCAACCCAACCCGCTACGGGTTTACCGGCTCCGCTGCCGGCGTCGGCCGTGGACCTCAAACCCGGCGTGGCTGAGCAGACTCCCCGCGAAGGGTATCTGCAGGTGGTTTCCGCCAAGGCCCTGAAAGCCGAGCCTATGCAGCTGCGGCTGCCGGTGGCGTGGCAGTCCGACCCGGACCGGCCGGACGGGGTGAAGCAGGCTCCCGGCTACCGCATAGCCTACGAAGCCGTGCTGCAGTGGATACCCCAGGACTTCGGCAAGCAGAAAGTGCCGGCCTCGCTGCCGCTGTACGCCCCGAACGGCCGGGATACCCTGGCTTCGTTCCGCGTGGGTGGCCTGAACCTGAATGTGCCCGGCCGCGAGCGGTACACCGTCACGCCCATCGAGCCCCGCAAGCCGCTGACCGTGCGTGGCACGCTCTACGCCTTCCTGGGCCAAAACGAGCAGAAGCAGCCCGCCTTGGTGGTGTACCCCTACCGGGGCCGCGCCGGCGGGTTCGACGACTCCTTTAAAAAGGTGCTGCTGCCCATCAGCCGGTAAGGGCGGTCGGGCGAAAAGCACCCATCACCACAACCAGACTCTCAACACTTTCATGGATTCCGCCAAAGACTTAAGTACCTCTTTTTCCACCATGCGCAACCTGGCGCTGGGCAGCGTGCTGGCCCTGCTGCTCGTGGCCCTGGCCTCGGGCTTCCTCGTGTACCGGGCCTACGAAAACAGCGGCCGGCGCGTGTACGTCGTCTCGCAAACCGGCTCGGTGGCGGCCCTCTCGGCCGGCAACGATGCCCACACGCCCTACGAGGCCCGCAACCTGGTGCGCCAGTTCATGCAAACCATGTTCGGCCACGACCAATACACCTTCAAGGCCAACCTGGACGCGGCCCTGCCCCTGATTGAAGGCCGCGGCGGCCGGCGCATCTACGAGGGCTTCACCCGCGGGCAGGTGCTGCAGAACTACGAGCGCTACGCCGCCCGCAACGTGGTGACCGTGGACAGCGTGCTGGTGGACATGAGCAAGCGTCCCTGGTCGGGCTCGGTCTACATCAAGCAGCGCATTTTCATCGGGGGCCAGCAAAAGGAGCCGTTACCGCTGGCGGCCAAGTTCAACCTGGTGGAAACCAACCGCTCCGATGCCAACCCCTACGGGCTGCTCATCACCAACTTCGATTACATCCCCTACAGCCCGCAGCTGACGCGGGAAGAGCAGGAATTGCTGCAGGCCCAGGAGGCCGACCGCCAGCGCCGCCTGCAGGAAGCCGAGCGCGGCCTGGCTCCGGCCGGCACGCCCGCCGCGCCGGCCGCTCCGGCTACCACACCCGCCCCAGCTGCCCCCGCTAACTAATCACCAATCATTTTCTCCGATGCGACTCTACACCTTCCCCGTCTTGCTGGGGCTGTTTTTACAACTGCTGCAAACGGCGCCGGTTGCCGCGCAAACCACCGCCACTACCCCGACTACGGCCTTGGCTACTTCTGACAACCTGCTGGACGTGGCCGTGTCCGACTCCTCCACCACCTACCTGGTGTTCGGCGGGCCCGTGTCGCTGGTCGACGTGGGCATGGCCGGCAACTACCTGGTCAAGATTGAAGCCAACGCCGTGTTTGTGCGCGCCAAGCGCAAGCACGCCCCGCCCACGCCCATGCTCATTCGCTACGGCTCCAAGTACTGGATGGGCCGGCTTGTGTACGCGGACCGGCCGGTGCTGCAGCTCTACGACTTCCAGAAGGACGGCGCGCTGCGCATCAACGGCAAAAGTGTGTCGTCCACGGGGGCCGCGCCGGAAAACGAGCTGGCCCTGGACAAGGAGCGCGAAAAGAAAGCCGTCGTCGAGGGCAAACTCAGCCAGCTGCGCAAAGCCCGGGAAGAGCACCAAGCCGTGGCCGTGGTCGACAACGACTTGGTGCTCTCGCTGGCCAACGTGCGCAACGACAAGGACTTCACCTACCTGCGCTTCAAGGTCATCAACAAGACCAACATCGACTACAACGTGGATTTCACCGACTTCCAGCTGGTGGAAAATGCCCAGAAGAAGTTCCTGGCCCGCAAAAAGAACGAGGCCCGGCGCCCGCTGGCGCCCTCGGGTGGCAGCCCGAACCAGGTCATTACCGGCCGCACCACGGGCTACCTGACCTATGCCATTCCGTTGTACGCGGCTACCGAGCGCGGCTACCTGGAAGTAACCCTGCGCGAGCTTAACGGCGCCCGGGTGCTGGTGCTGCCCGTGCCCTCCCGCGTGATTAACCGCGCTTCCACCATCTAACGCCGCCTGTACCTGCTATGGAACCCCTCACTCCCCCAACCGATAGCCGTTCTGCGGCTCAGCAAGCAACGGAACAGCCCGTCCCGGCTGCTGCCCCTGCCAGGCGCACGCCCGCCGAGGTGCTACGCGCCAACTGGATGGCGCTGGCCGGCCTGCTGCTGGTGCTCATCATCGGCGGCCTGTTGCTGTGGCTGAAAGCCGCGCAACGGGCGGCCCAGCAGGAGCGCGAGCCGGTGGCGGCTGCCTCGGCCAACATCGAGCCCGAAATCCCCTCGGTGGAAGCGGCGCCGCCGGCACCGGCCGCCTCACCCTCCGCTCAGATTGAGGCCCAGCGCCGCGCCGAGCAGGACGCCCAGAGCGCCCCGGCCCGCGCCACTGACCAGGATGTCGTGGACGTGTTTGCCGTCGACACCACCGGCCTGGCCCTGCGCAAGCGCCGCCGCGCCCAGGCGGCCGCGCAGGCCGCCGGCCGCCGGGCCGAAGCGGCGCGGCTGGCCGCGGCCGACGTGGACACCATCGAAACCACCGTTCAGGACCCGGCAACCGGCTCCTACCGGGCCCAAACGCTGGTCGTACCCCGCCGGCGCCTGACGGCCGGGGGCGGCAGCGGCCGCCGCGCGGGCACGGGTTCCGGCCGGGCGGGCCGCAGCCTGGTCCCGGCCCGCGACGTGGACGGCACCCCGTTTGAAACCGACCCGGATGTGCTGGCCATGCTGGGCTCCTCGCCGCCGGAAACCCGCGCGGCGTACGAGCGCATGACCGGCAAGCGCTACCGCGACCCCAACCAGACCGCGCAGCTGCTGGCCACCCGCATGAGTGCCCCCGGCCTGGATGGCTTCAATACCGTGAAAGTGGGCAATGCCAGCCGGATGATGGCCCAGGGCAGCCAGCGCGAGCAGCAGCTGGCGCCGGACGTGTTTTTCAAGTGCGTTATCAACGGCGAGCAGAAGGTGCGTACCGGCTCGGTGGTTATCCTGCGCTTGCTGGAAGACGCCGTGATTTCCGGGGTAACCTTTCCCAAAAACATGGTCTTCGCCGGCGTGGCCACCGTGGGCACCAACAACGTGATGCTGGAAGTCAACCGCCTCGGCCCCACGCGGGTGCAGGCCGACATCTACGACTTCAACTACATGCCGGGCATCATGATTGACCCGGTGAAGCGCGTGGCCCGCGAAGCCGGCATGGCTGGCAACGAGTTGCAGCAGCAGACCACCCAGGAAATCAGCACGGCCATCGACCGCTCGGCCTCGGCCGCCAACTCCGTGGTAGGCGTGGGCGGCCGCGTGGCCGCCTCGGTGCTCTCGCGGCCCAAAACCCGCACCAAGCTGCGCGACGTGCTGCTGCCCGATGGCTACCCCATCCTGATTACCACGGCGGCAGCCGGTCAGCTCGGCCCGGAAGCGGCCGTGCGCTAATTCTTCCACCTAACCGATACGACGATGAAAAAGACGCTTTTGCCGGCCCTCGTGGCCCTGGCCCTGATTCTCGCTCCCACGACGGATGCCGCGGCCCAGGCCGTGGTGAATGACCCGCTGCACATGGGCGTGCACATCGGTGAGTTTGCCAAGCACCTGAAGCAGTGGACCGAAACGGTCAAAAACTACCAGGTTATCAAGGACGCCAAGCAGATTGCCGGCGTCACCAAGGACATCACTGGCCAAGTCAAGGACATCACCGACGAGACCCTGCAGCTGCAGCGCCAGGTACAGGCCGACCTGCGCAAGGTGCAGAGCATTCAGGATTTGCGCCTTTCCAATCCGCAGGAACTGTTTGCCCGCGCCCTGGCCATGTCGGGCCGGGGCCAGAGCAACCAGTACATGCCCGTGTTTCAGAAAGCCGAGCGCCTGCGCCAGGCCCTGCAGCTCAACAACCCGCAGCAGGACTTGAACACGGTGTACGACGTGTTTTCGCGCTTCGGGTCGGGCGCCACGGCCGGCAACAACCGCATGAGCTCCCGCGAGTACCAGCTCAAGCGCGAAGAGGCGGCCGTCTCCACGTTTGCCTACGAGGAGATGATGCAGAAAAAGAAGATTGCCACCGCTTTCGGCTACTACAAGATTGCCGACGAGATGACCCAGCAGAGCATCGAGATGAACGCGACGCTCAAGAACCCCGGCCGTTACGCCATGACCGAAGGCGAACGGATGGTGGCCCTGAATACCTCGAACGACAACATGATTAAAGCCATGCAGCTGCGCCAGGAAGCCGACCGGCTGCTGGCCGAAGCCGCCCAGCCCGGCCCTTCGCGGCAGGCGGCCGAAATGGTCTATTCCGACATCCTGGTGCAAAACGCCCTTATCAAAGCGGACCGGGCCCGCCCCCGCCACTAACCCCTTATGAAGAATCTCTTGCTAGTGGCCCTGCTGCTGGCGGGGGCCGGCGCCGCGCCGGCCTTCGCCCAGCGCCACGTCCAACACATTTCCAGCTGGGGCGCCCACCTGGGCCGCTCCGAGAAAGGCACCTACTACGAGTTGAGCTACACCAGCATGCTCACCAACCACCTGGCCCTGCGCGCCAGCGGCCTGCGCGAAACGGGCGCGCTGGATGGCCGCGGCGATTTCACCATCTACGCGGGGCGGGTGCTGCTCGCCCCGCAGCTGTTCCGCCTGGGCGAAGTGGCTTACGTGCACCTGCTGCTCGGAGCCGGCGCCGGCTACGAGCGCACCGGGGAAAACGGCACCGGCGAGCTGCCCGCCGACGCGCAGCAGCCGCAACGCTTCACCTACGGCCCGCAGGCCGGGGCCGAAGTAGATGTGTTCCTCGGCAACCGCTTTTCGCTAGTGGGCACCGCCACCAAAGGCTACCTCTTCAACGATTCCCTCCTCGACCACTGGCCGGGCTCCGCCAGCGCCGGCCTGCGCTACCACTTTCGCTAGCCCATTCTGCCCCATGAAACGACTTGCCACCCTGCTACTAAGCGGCGCGGCCCTGGCCACGGCCGGCAGCTGCGCCAAAGACGACGCGACACCCACCGGCCCCAAGGAATACCAGGTGGAGTACCGCATTTCTTCCACCACCGCCCCGGCGTCGGACTACATCAGCTACGACAACGAGAGCGGCGGCACCACCACGGTCAATAACGTCCCGCTGCCGGCTACCTACCGCTTCAAGCGCACCATGAAGCAGGGGGACCACCTCAGCCTGCTGGCCAGCCTCGCCGGCGGCACGGCCGCTTCGGAAATCACCGCCGCCATCCTGCTTGATGGCAAGGAAGTGAAGAAGGAAACCGGGCGGGGCGCCAATGCGCAAGCCGTACCGGTATACGTGATTGGGCAGTAGGATAAGAAATATACTTCGGGTACTCTTATGGAAACCTCCTTGGCCGTGTCCGGCTTTCCCGACCCGGCCCTTGTCATCAATTACCCAACGGCCCTGCGCTTCGTCCGCTTCCGCCTCAACCGCATGGCACACGGGCAAATGAAGCCCTGGTCAAAGGAGCACCGCTTCAACTATGCCCGGCTCGTGGAAATCAAGAAGGACGACCGGCAGCTCTACGTCCCCTTGGTCCAGCGGCTGCTGGCCGCCTTTGGCTACGACGTTGCGGTCATCCGGCTGGTGTCGACGAGCCGGGTGAAAAACCACTTCTTCTGGTTATCCTCGCCCGAAGCCCACGCGCTGTTCTGTCAGGAGCTACGCACCTACGACCAGTTGGTCGCGCTGGCCAGTCAGTAGCCTGCCAACCATCTATAGACCAGAAAAAAGGCCGACCAGCAACCTGGCCGGCCTTTCTGTTTGGTTGGAACTACTCCCCCCGGACCAACTCCCGCTGCAGGCAGGCGAGCAGCTGCTGATAGGATTCCGGACAGAGCCGGATGGCCGGCTCCTGGGCCGTGCAGTACAGCAGCGTGGGGTCGGCCAGCGCCACGGCCCGGGCCCAGGCATCTTCGGACACCTCAGTAGCGAGGTTTAGCAAAGGGGTGAATTCTTCTTGAATAAGCCGAATTACCAGTGCCTGCACGTTAGGGCAAATGCTGGAAAAGCGGCGATAGGGGCTCGCAGCCATAGCAGTAACGTCAACGGAAAAGAATGAAAACGCCCCGCCTGCGGCCAGTTGTGGGGACCCGGCAGGAAACAGGGTAGCCGCCCAGCCGCCCGGGGTGGTGCGGTGGCGTGCTGCTTTTCAGAGGGGTAGCGTTACGCGAGGGAGCCCACAAACAGGGCGGGCCGCTGCTGGATGGGCAGCGGCTGCCGGAGCGCCCAGCTCAGCCAGTCGGCGGGAAGGGCTGCTGCGGAGGGGCAACTATGCAAAGCGTAGGATTCTAAAGCCAGCATACTCGGCAATCAGTTTGACAGGCAAAGCTAGCCATTACGGCTACACCAGACGGCAGTTTGGCTTTTCGACCGGCTAAATTGACTCCAGGCTCGCGTATCGCCATAGCGGGCAGGCGGTGCTC